>JBCBZU010000113.1:0-6537 GCA_039815165.1 Pseudomonadota bacterium | reverse complement strand
TTTTGGGATGCTTCCTGTTTTTTTTTTTGTTGATTGGGCTGGTACGCGGCTTCGTCGACCGCCGCGTACTTCTTTGTTGTTTTATTTGGCTTAACTGTGGTTTTTCAAACGCCAAGCGACTCTAGACTATCTTCAGCTTTATCGAGAATTGTCGTGTCGTTCTCGCGGGCAACGGACATAAATTCAAGGTAGTAGTCAACACTCGCAATAACATCGGCGAGACTATCGAGTTGTTGCCACTTGGGCTTAATTTCCTTTTCGATAAGTTGAGATTCTATATAGAATATGCAGCCTGATAAAATATCGGACGCCTGTTGTAAGGCCAACACTGATAAATTGCCGCGCACCTGACGCAAGATCGCGGGCACATTATTAATATGTACGACATCCCACTGAGTCGCAATGTAATCGACAATAGCATCCTTGGCTTTTTCTAAACCATTACGGCACTGTTCAACTGACGCAGATTGCGCATCATCCAAATGATAGGCATTTTTATCACCACTAATTGTCGACAAAGAGGCATCAAGCTGGATCTCTATATCGGTTAGTGAATGTGCAATATCCATAAGTTGTTGGTTGTTAATGTCTTCTTCCTGATGGCGAATCGACTCAATACTAATGACTGTACTACTGACCGACTGTCGTAGTTCGCCAACACCGAGTATTGCCAAGGTGTCATTGACTCTCTGCAATGCCGTTTGAATAACAACTAGATTTTTTCGTGTATTGCCTCCATGAATACAATCGTCGAGACGGTCTTTAATGTCGGTAAATTCTTCGCGAATAGCATCGGCCACTGCGCGCAAGGTCTGGCTATCAACGGAACTAATGCTATTCTCGTCGCCCGACACTTTTGCCAGAGGCATTAGGTTGTTCAATTCGTAGCGTTCACGTATTTTTTGGATTGAAGGCGACTCTTTGTCACTAGAGCCGATGTAGTAAAGCAAGTTCTTCAATAAATCTTCGGGGGGAAAATGGCCAAGTGCCTCAATGCCTTTGGTTTCGAGCACTTTGAGTTCACCATCCAGCTCTCGCAATAAACCTTTAATGGTTGCAGAGGGTTCGATAATTTTTTTATGCAATCCATCAATAACAGCATAGGCAATTTCCCAAACACAATAGCGTTTAGTTCCTTGTAATAATTTTTGCGTTCTTTCAGCCACTTTTAATAAGTAACTGAGGTTTTCATCCATGTTAATTTTATGGATAACACTGGCTGCGGCATACCGATACATTTTTCGCAGTTTAGAGGCTAACTCTCGAAGTGTTAAATCGTCTTGAGTGATAGGGTGAGCAGTTCCCACCAGGGTATGAGCTGGATCGAGATTGGGGGTAAATAAGGTTGACTCACTGAGCAAGCTCGCACCAAGAACGGAGCGAATATCATTCAGTAAAGACAGTACGGTTGCCGGATAATCACGTTTGGTGTGCTGTAGTTGTTCAAGGTAGATGGGTAATTGCAAAATAGCCCGCATTAATACTTCGAGCGCTTCTTTACGTTCACTCACCTGGTCATCGAGCAGTGCTTGCGCCAGGGTCTCCATCTCTTCAGCGAGCATGGATGCACCATGAAAGCCCACCATATGCAGACTACCATAGACTTGATGAATCAGCGTCTGGCAGAAACGAAGCTGAGTAACATCCTGCGGATCATTGGCATAATTTTCGAGTACACGCTGGGATTCCTGTAGCGTTTCGTTGATCTCTTTTACTACCCACTCCAGGGCTGTGTACTGGCGATTATCTGCCATAACAAATGTTCTCTCTCGTATTAACGCAAATATTTAAACCTGTTAGCGTTTCATTATATTGCTGCCATCGGCTACTTTTTGGCTGACCTTTTTGGCTGACCTTTTTGGCTGACCTTTTTTGGCTGACAAGGCAGAACGAGTAAAGTTGACTGGACCTATAAAAACAAAACAGCTAAGCGATTTTTATATAGGTTTGCACTTCTTCATTAGCAACTCGTTGCATATGATCGTGCTGCCAGTCGGTAATCTCACCCAGACCAATAACTAATATACCACCGGGCTTTAAGTGACGGACAAGCTGATCTAAAATTTTTCGCCGCCGCCAACGTCGAAAATAAATTAATAAATTTTGGCAAAAAATTATATCCATTAGCTGAACGGGTTTATCTCTTAAATTCAGTACGTTGTATTGAGAAAAACAAACCCTTTTTCTAAACTTATCGATAACCCTATAGCGACCATCGCTATAGGGTTCAAAATAAGCGTCGCGTTCTTTGTCGCTGACTAAACTTAAGCTACGCTCACTATATACACCCTCGCGCGCAATGGATAATGCAGGCAAGCTAATATCACTGGCAGTAACGCCAAAATAAGCTTGTCTGTTTTGTGCCTCAAAATGGTCATTAACGATGGCGGCCAAAGTATAAGGCTCTTCACCCGTCGAGCAACCCACGCTCCATATCTCTAAACTCTTATGGCCCTGGTCAAAACTGACTGATTGACGTGTAAGCTTGTGCAAAAATTGTTTTACAAAATCCAAGGATGGACGATGGCGAAAAAATGTGGTTTCCTTTACCACCAAGCGATCAACCAGCACCTGCCACTCGGCAACTTCGTCATTTACATAGTCGTAATACTTATCATAAGTCTCAATACCCAGTTCTCTCATGCGCATAGACACCTGAGTCTGTAACAAGACATGATGAGATTGAGCCAACTGGATACCTGTACGTTTCTCTAACAGGCTTTCCCAGAGAACAAATTCTTGCTGAGGCAAATCACCTAGTTTTTTAAACGACCAAATCATGATCTTGTCTGAGTATCAGTTAACCTGTGGATTTATGGTCATCAGTAAATTCTATATCGGAAAGGTCTACATCGAATTCTGACAGCACGTCTTCGCCAGCACCTTCATCTGACATGGATTCGAAAAACTCCCCGGCCTGAGTCATCTCATCATCACTTAATTCCAGCTCAGCCAGCAGGTCTTCCATGCTGGTATTATCGTCACTGCTCATATCAACGTTTTGATTAAGAATTGGCGCTTCAACATGTTTTCCTGCTGGGGCAACAGGAATAGCGGTTTCCTCTTCGATTTCTGCCAACATTTCAGGTGGCAAGGTGAAGCCCGCAACCGATTCACGCAATTCGAGGGCCATATTCGCAAGATCGCCAATGGAGTGAGCCGTAGCGTTGGTACCGGCAGAGGTTTGGGAGGTAATTTCCTGAATAACATTCATCGTATTGGAGATATGGCCCGCTGATGATGCTTGTTGACGGGCGGCGTTCGAAATGTTTTGAATTAATTCTGCAAGGTTAGCCGATACGCCCTCGATTTCTTCCAGAGCGACACCTGCATCTTGCGCTAAGCGAGCACCGTTTACCACCTCAGAGGTCGTTTGTTCCATCGAGATGACCGCTTCGTTAGTATCTGTTTGAATGGTTTTTACAATAGTCTCAATCTGTTTAGTCGCAGCGGCTGAACGTTCTGCCAGACGCTGCACCTCATCCGCGACCACCGCGAAACCACGTCCAGCGTCACCGGCCATCGATGCCTGAATAGCCGCGTTCAATGCCAGAATGTTTGTCTGATCAGCAATGTCGTTAATCAAGCTTACGATATCACCAATTTCTTGTGAGGATTCACCGAGTCGTTTAATTCGTTTTGACGTATCTTGAATCTGCTCTCGAATCGTATCCATGCCATGGATGGTGTTTTGCACGAGCTTGGCGCCGTTATTTGCAATAGATACCGACTTACCGGCGACCAGAGCGGATTCAGAAGCGTTTGCCGATACTTGGTCAATGGTGACCGCCATCTCATTAATCGCCGCAGAGGCGCCGGCAATTTCCTGGGCCTGGTGATCGGAGGCCTCGGCGAGGTGAAGCGCCGTTTGTTGGGTTTCCTGGGAGGCGCGCGATACTTTCACCGCCGTCCGGTTAATTCCTGATACCAGTTGCCGCAGCTGGTCAATAGTGAAGTTAACCGAGTCGGCGATGGCGCCGGTGAAGTCTTCTGATACCGTCGCCGATACCGTCAGGTCACCATCGGCCAGATCCACCAGCTCATCGAGTAATCGCAGAATTGCCGCCTGGTTGGATTCACCCTCCTGGTTACTGAGTCGAAGTTTTTCATCGATCTGCTTTCTTACCAGTGTGCTTATTAACAAGAGCACCAGTACCAGTAATATTCCAGAGACGAGAATAAACTGTACTTCCGCTGACATACCCGATTGGGCCAGACGAATCCCACTGATAATAATGGTAAGCAAACTGATTACCACTAATAGGATCAATAATTTTAGCCCGCCGTTAGATCGAACTTGATCAACGAGCTTTGATTGCGACACTTTCATAAATGCACCCCTGGTTAACGTATTTTTCCTCTACGACAAAACGCTATGCTTGTTAGTGAATACTATTTAGAGCCTTTACACAAATAATAATTATCTATGTATGAGGGTCTTTTCTATACCTGTTTCTTTCGCTTGCCTGTCTGTTTATCCATGATTCACCTGCTCTTCAAAGATGGTGGCGCCAAGACTAATCACATACCATGCTTTAATAGTTTAAACCAATTAATTTACTGCCACGTCTAAAAAGCGGCTTTGTTCAAGTAATTTTAATGGATGAAAAACAGTCCACATGCCTCCCTCGACGTGGAAACAGCCATCTGTTAGCTCTACAACTGAATCGGGGATGGTGCTTGGGAGTGTGCTGGTCTTAGAGTCAACAGGAAAATATTGCATACCGAAAACCTGATCAACCCATAGACCCGCATACACCTGCTCACGGTCAATCACTAAAAGGCGCTGCTGCTTCTTATTGCCGTATAGTTTGCCGCCAAAATAAGCCGCCAAATCAAAAACCGGCAGTAGTCGGCCACGAACGTTGGCAACACCTTTTACCCAAGGCTCCACACCCGGTAATTTGGTGTGGGGGGGAACTTCCAGCATCTCGTTGAGATCACCCATGGAAACAATAAAATTCAGGCCAAATAATGAAAAACCAACCCCGCTCCATTGGGCAACAACATCCACTTGTGCGGGTAGTTGTTGAGCAGACTGAAGACTTTTACTAGCCAGTTCACGAAGAGCAAGATATGCAGTTTGATTATCGGCCATGGTTTATCAATCTCATCACGTACTATTGCGCTATCTCTGCTTAATCGATCAGGGCATCGGCAACCGCTTTTAACAACTGGTTTTCAGATACTGGTTTCACTAGGTAGGCGCGAGCGCCCTGACGCATTCCCCACACCTTATCGGTATCCTGGTCTTTAGTGGATACGATAATGACTGGAATATCTTTGGTCACTGCATTGCGACTTAGCTGACGCGTTGCCTGAAAGCCATTCACACCGGGCATTACCACGTCCATTAGAATGAGGTCTGGACGCTTCACTTGAGCCGTTCTTAAACCTTCTTCGCCATTACTGGCGACATCAACTGAGTACTGATGCTTTTCAAGAATTGTCGTCAGCTTGTAAACCTCTGTGGGGGAGTCGTCGATTATTAGTATATTAACCATAGTCGTCCGGTCACCTTAATCTCTAGTAGTCATAGTTATGTCTAGTACCATATTGAATGGAATGATCAGTTGATATGAGTCTCGATGGAATTTAACAGTTCAGTCTTGCTAAACGGCTTAGTCAAATATTGGTCAGAACCGACAATACGACCCTTGGCTTTGTCAAATAAGCCATCTTTACTGGATAACATAATCACCGGGGTCTTTTTAAATTCACTGTTATTTTTGATCAAGGCACAGGTCTGATAACCATCGAGTCGAGGCATCATGATGTCGACAAAGATAATATCTGGACGTGAATCCGCAATTTTTGCCAGTGCGTCAAAACCATCGGTCGCGGTAACCACCTGACAACCGGCCTTGGTCAGTAATGTTTCTGCCGTACGTCGAATAGTTTTACTGTCATCAATAACCATGACCTTGAGGCTATCAAGAGTCGCGCTCATACAACCTATTTCCTCTATTGCTTATTGTGTTTACAGGCAGTTTATGCACCAAATTCAAATATATCATTGTCTATTTTCGCAGCAATATTAAATATCATTATACGTAGATGCCCGGTACATGCTGAATCCCTTGAGAACCAAGGAAAACAGTATAGTTTTTAACACAGTAGCGGTGATTTATCTATAACGACCTTACAAAATTGATACATTTTCTCAAGAAAGCTGTCTATGTTACTCAATTAACTGATAAAACTCACTATCTATTGTAGACTCTATTGATTGAGTCTCCACTTAAAGTAAAGGTTTTTGAATGAGTTTCTCATTGGGAGTCGTGATGGACCCCATCGATAAGATTAAAGTTCATAAAGACACAACCCTGACTTTATTACTGGCCGCAAAAGCAGCAGGATGGTCCCTTTTTTATATGGAGCTAAGCGACCTTTATTTGGATCAACATATCGCCATGGCCACTATGCGAACTCTAGATGTCTATGATGATCAGGAACACTGGTACCAGCTCGGCGAAAGAGAAATAAGAGCTCTAGGTGAATTAGATACTTTATTAATGCGTAAGGATCCACCCTTTG
>JBCBZU010000162.1:0-5590 GCA_039815165.1 Pseudomonadota bacterium | reverse complement strand
GTTAAACAGTGCGATGACGGCAAAAAAATATTGCAAAAAAGATTCATCAATTTATAACTATCAATTTTTCGATAATGAAATGCAGTTGCTTTCGATCAAGCATTCAACGCTGGAAAGCGAAATACGTAAAGCTATAAAAAATCAGGAGTGGCAGTTATATTATCAACCCAAGTTAGATTTAAAAAAGAACAAAATCGTTGGCATTGAAGCATTGATACGCTGGAATCATCCCGAGCGTGGCATTTTGTCACCGTTTGAGTTTATTGGTTTTGCGGAAGATCGGGGTTTTATTATTGATATCGGTGACTGGGTTATTGAAGAGAGCTGCAAACAATTTAAACTATGGTCTGACAATGGAATAAAGCCGTGTAAGATTTCTATTAATTTATCCAGCGTACAATTGCGGCAAGAAGATATAGTTAATAGAATTATTACGGCAATGAAAAACTATAATGTCCCGCCGCGTCTGTTCGAGGTGGAGATTACCGAGACCACTCTGACTAAAAATTTCGACGTTAGTGCGCGATCTTTGGAAAGGCTTAATGCCCGCGGTGTTTCAATTGCCATTGACGATTTTGGTGTAGGCTATTCCTCTCTGAGTTATTTGAAAAACTTCCCTATCAACAGACTAAAAATAGATCGCTCTTTTATCAAAGATCTTTGCTATGACGATAGCGATAAAAAAATAGTGCAGACGCTTATATCAATGGCACACTCTATGGATGTTATCGTGGTCGCGGAAGGTGTCGAAACAGAGGAGCAATTGACCTTATTAAACCAATATAAGTGTGATGAGATACAGGGGTATTTTATCAGTAAGCCCGTACCTGCTGAAAAAATAGATGGGATGATTAAGCAGCTTGAAAGCAAGCCCATCAAACCACCAAAAGCCAATCCGAATTTAAGAAGCGTTTAAGCGCCTGCATCCTGCCAATAGTCCAATTAATCCATTGACCTTTAGGCTTTATCTTGTGGACACAAGCCTGGTGCTTTGAGCCTGGCCCAATTGAATTATCGAGAATTGAATCGCGGCACCAAAAACCATTTATTTCTTATGGTTTATTCTCAGAATTTCTCTATGTTTGCACTAATTTGTAGCTTAAATGCTTCCTTTCCGCACCAGATTAATGCTGTATGAGGGGCATTACAGCACCTGCATTCTCTCTAAGCCCAGTAAATATAGGGCTTTTAGCCTTTGGCAAGTATTTTGCTGTGCATCTTTGGAGGCAATCCTGGAAAAACCAGACGGCGACCAATTTAAATGAAAAATCATTCAACTCCAAATAACGGCAATAAATCACGGTTTCAGTTTGTGGCTGAGAGCCTATTGCTCCCGCAATGGCCTTGTTTGCCCATTGGAAAGCGTCTGGAAACACCCAACAATTCTGCCAAAGGCCCGGCTATGGCACCCTTTTTAACTTTTTCCAGGCGAAAAATAAGCCTCGCTCTAAGAGCAATCCCACTGAGTTTGCCAGGATAATCCCGCGGAGCCGAACTTGTCACATCCATCACCAAGCCAATCTGCTGAACCTGCCGTTATCGCGAGCTCTAAGCGCCGCGGTTTTACCACAGAACAAAAGCACTACCTCGCGGATATGCTGGTTAAACTCAACCTGCACCTGGCCCTGGGTGGAGAGCAGGCAGGGCAGCAGCCCGCTATGCCCGAACAATTCTGGGGCACGCCGGTGGAAGATCTCTGCAAGGAAGAAAAAGCCAAATACGAAACCCATGTACTGGATATTTGGGACCAGATTGTCGAGCACAACGATGCCAATAAAATTGCCGAAGGCATCACTCAATTTATGTTTCGCCACTACGGGGTGTTCAATGTCGAGCCCAATAGCCCCGGCTATATGTGCCGCATGCGCATTCCCGCCTGTAAGCTGCGCGGTGACCAATTGGCAATGCTTGGCGATATGTCCGAAACTGTGGCCGGTGCCTATGCCCATGTCACCACCCGCGGCAACCTGCAGTTTCGCGAAATTATGCCTGACCGAGTGTTAGACTTATTTGCCACACTTTATGATATAGGCCTTTCCTGTAAGGGCACGGGGGCAGACAGTGCCCGCAATATCACCGCATCGCCCACTGCGGGTTTTGATCCGCTTGAACTTATTGATCTGCACCAATACGGCATTGATCTTAGCCATCGTATTTTAAATACTCGCGACCTGCACGGCTTACCCCGTAAATTTAATATCGCCTTTGATAATGCGGGTTCTATTTCCTGCGTGGCGGATACCAACGATGTGGGTTTTATTGCCACCCAAGTGTTGGAAAATGATACCGGGCTGCAACCTGGCATTTATTGCCGCCTGTTGTTGGGCGGCATCACTGGTCACCACGACTTTGCCCAGGATACTGGTTTTGTGTGTCACCCTAAAGATACCCCGCTGGTCGCTGAGGCCATTCTTCGGGTTTTTTTAGCGCACGGTGATCGCACCAATCGCAAAAAAGCCCGCTTTAAATATGTTTTGGACGAGCATGGTGTCGCTTGGGTTTGCGAACGCATTCAAGAACAACTGGAGCGCATTGGCAATGGCCGTCAGTTGATACCTTTGCCCCGTCGATTCGATGCTCCGCGCCCGGCCATTAATCGTCAGGGTCATATCGGCGTACATAAACAGTCACAGCCGGGTTATAACTACATAGGTGTCGCTTTGAAACTGGGCCGTTTAAGTGCTGAGCAAATGCGAGGTCTGGGGGCAGTGGCCCAAAAATACGGTAATAACGATGTGCGCTTAACGGTCTGGCAAAACCTGCTTATTCCCCATGTGGCCGATGGCGATGTCGATCTGGCGGTCAGTGAAATTGAAGCATTGGGATTAACGGTAGCAGCCACTGCGTTTGCGGCGGGTGCGGTTGCCTGTACAGGTCGGATGGGTTGCAAATTGGCCAACGCCTATACCAAACAGGATGCAGAGTCCATCGTCGACCACCTTCAAGCCCGCTTTGAATTGGACCAAGCCATTAACATCCATTTAACCGGCTGCCACAATACCTGCGCACAACACTATATAGGCGACATCGGCATGATAGGCACTACGGCCGCGGACGGCAGCGAAGGCTATAACGTTTTTGTAGGCGGCGGTAGCGATAGTGATCAGGGCCTGGCTCGCTTTTTATGTGGGCCGATTGCCGCTCGCGATGTGTGTGCGCTGTCAGAAAAAATTATCGCCAACTATCTCAATATTCGTCGCGACAAGGAATCATTTTTGGCCTTTACCAAACGACACGATGAAACCCAGCTACAACATATTTTGTTAGCGGACTAACCCAAGGTTTTAGCAACTATTATGAATAATCCTCTTCTCAACCAGCTGGCTGCGGTGGTTGCAAATCGCGATAAAAACCATACAGTTGTGGATTTGCCAGAAACGGCCCCCTTCGATGCAGAGCAGCGCCAGTGGCTAAACGGCCTGCTCACCGGTATCAGTACCATTGCCGCTGCGGCGAAAGCGGGGCCGCAAGCGCAAACCGCAGGAACACCCCTTAAAATTCTTTATGGCTCGCAATCCGGCAACTGCGAAGTGCTGTCAAAAGATCTCAAAAAATTTGCGGCCACCCAAGGTTTTGCCGCAGTAATAGACGAACTCGATGCCACCACACCGGCAGATCTTAGTGGCTGCGATCATCTATTGATTATCTGTTCCACCTTTGGTGAAGGCGAGCCGCCGGATAACGCAAAAAACTTTCACGCGGCGCTAATGGCGGAGGATGCCGTACCCTTACCGGCGACACTGCATTTTAGCGTCTGCGGTTTAGGGGATTCCAGCTATGCCCATTTTAATAAAGCGGCAGAAGACATTTATACGCGTATGGCAGCGCTGGGAGCGACCCCCTGCCATCAATGGATACCCTGCGATGTGGCGTTTGAGGATGATTACGCGGCATGGAAACAAGCGGTGTTTGAAAGCGATGTGTTCGTCAATGCGGCAGGGGCGGCCAGTAATGCCAGTAATGCCAGTAATGATAGCGCCGCGAGTGCTGCCGAACTTGAACCTGAACTGGAGCGAAAGTACAGCAAAAACACGCCTTTTATTGCCAACTTAATGGATGTTTACAGTCTCAGTAGTGCGGCTTCCGCTAAACGCGTCAACCATATTGAAATCTCACTGGCTGGCGGCGGTGTCGATATGGATTACCAGGTCGGTGATGCCTTGGGCGTATGGCCCCTCAACTGTGCGGATGAAGTCAATGACATTCTCGCGGCGGGTGGCTTTAGCGGTAAAGAAGTGGTGCAACAAAAAACCGGGTCAGCGACATTGCGGGTGCTGTTGCAAACTAAACTGGACATACATACCGTTAATGCTAAAGCACTGGAGATCTGGGGCTTGTCAGAAAGCCCGGGTGACTACCAGGTATTTGATGTATTAAACCAGTTACAGCCGACACTGGATCCACAAACCTTTGTCGATGGCTTGCGTGCCCTGCAGCCGCGCTTATACTCCATTGCCTCCAGTCCCAAAAAACATCCGGGCGAAGTTCATCTCACTGTCGGTGAAGTACACTACGATTTATTGGATAAAAAACGTAAAGGGGTTGCCTCTACATGGTTGGGCAGGCGCTTGCCGCCGGGCACGAATCTGGGCGTCTATATTCAATCTTCAGCCCATTTTCATATTACCGCCAACGATCAGGCCCCGGTTATTATGATTGGTCCGGGAACAGGCATTGCCCCTTTTAGATCCTTTCTCGAAGAGCGGGAAATGCGCCAAGCGGCGGGTGACAACTGGTTGTTCTTTGGCGACCAACATCAAGACCACGACTTTTTATATGGCGACGATATTGCCCAGTGGCAACAAAGCGGCTTACTCACTAAAGTCAGCCTCGCCTGGTCGCGGGATACGGACCGAAAAATTTATGTGCAAACACTGATACAAGAGCAGGGCAAAGACGTTTACGAGTGGTTGGAAAGAGGCGCCTACATTTATATTTGCGGCGATGCCGCGCGCATGGCCACTGATGTTGATCACGCCATTCGCCGGGTCATTCGTGAGCATGGCGCTGTGGATGCGGCGGGGGCTGATGAGTATATCAATACATTAGTGAGCGAGCATCGCTATCAACGGGACGTTTATTGATAGCGGTACACACAGATAGACAAACCCTACCAGGTAAGCGGGAAAGCCACCTATCTTACTACTTTACTTTTATGTAACTGCCCATACGGAGGCCTTATAAATTAAAAGGTGACAATCCTATGGCAGCTATAAAAATGGCTATGTCAGGTGAAATTTACTTGGGTGATTCTCGGTGAATGCGCTGACAGTAGTCACCTACTTTTTGGCCGCCTTGTAAAGCGTCGTAAGCCACGAAACGAGGTGGCTTAAGCAGTTTTGATTTAAAAGCGAAAGAAAAGCTCTAGCATACAAATAAGCCCAATTGACAGGCGCTATATCAATAGCTCAATGAAAGTGATTGTTGGACTCCTGTCAAGCTTTTTTGAAAATTTAACGGGGGTGTGAGCGGCTACCATTTATTAATGGTTTTTAGTGATGTCTCAGTTTTGAGAGATGCGCATTATACGCAACCTGGTTTTTCCTGCATCTGTTTTTGGGGGTGGGTGTACAGTATGTGGTAACCACGG
>JBCBZU010000433.1:0-2441 GCA_039815165.1 Pseudomonadota bacterium | reverse complement strand
TCAATTGTTCAACCGAGATTGGCCTTTGACCAGGGTCTGCATTGTGCCACTGTGCGTCTGTGAGCGATAAAGTCTGAATGTTTATCGCAATGGGCAATTGCCAATAATCCAGCGGTGCTTTGGCCCCATCCGTTTGTGATGCGGCTCGCGTGTTGTCTGCTGGATAAGGTTTGATCGTTATTCCATCCACATCCAGCGATTGGATCAACAGAGTTTTAGTCAATAAATGACGGGGCGACCACCGCAGCGATAATGATTCAATATCCACATCAATGTAGGAAGAGCGAAAGCGTAAGCCTTGCACGGATAAAGGCCCAAGCAGTTGACCATGAATTTGCTGTATTTGCAGTTCAGGAATTAAGAACACTATGCGCGCGGACAGCCAGCGGGTACCCGCCTGGGTGCCAGCAATCCAGGCCATGATCAACAGGCTCAAAACCATTGAGCCAAGCATTAAAAGCAAGGCTTTATTCAGGTGGTTTTTTAGATTTAAATGCATCGTCCTGAATTCCTCCCGCGCTATAGATCTGGTCCCAAACTGACGTGCAGCCTTACATCGGTATCGTCATCGTCAAGCGGGTGTGCAAGGTCGACGCGAATCATCCCAACGGGAGAGCGGTAGCGAAAACCGATGCCGACACCTTGTTTAAGATCTATGTCGTTCTTATCACTGGCAGCCTCGCCCACATTGTAGAAAAGGGCGCCGCCAATATTGCCCCAGAATAAGCGGTCGACTTCCACACTGGCAGCCACTAAATATTGTCCGCCGATAATATCATTGGAGGCGTTTTCGGGGCCAATATCTTTGTAGCCATAGCCGCGAACGGATTGTGAGCCACCGGCAAAAAACCGTTGTGAGGGTGGCAGTTGTTCGAACTCATCGCTTGCGACCAGGCCAAGTTCCAAACGCTTGAGCAAGCGGCTGCGATCACCCAGAGGGTAAATCGATTTAGCGCTTAGTTTTGTGTATAAAAAGCGGGTTTCTGACAGTCTCGACTCAAGGCCGCCACGGATGTCGGCGTTAAAACCCAAGCCGCGGCGAATAAAGGCGCTTTTATCACTGCGCTTCCAGGTATAGCTGATGCCTGGTATTAGTAAATTGGCCACTTGTTCATCTTCGCCATCAAAGCTAAAGGTTTCTCTTAACAAGGTTAGCGAGAGGCGCCGGCGACCCGCCCAACGGTTTTGATTGAGACTGGTGCCCACGGCGTACTGTTCGCTATCGGTATCATTGACCCGCTCACGCTTACCGGACACAAAGATATCGGCATGTTCAGAGTAAAAATCGCCGACAGGGATTTTGTACTGGGTATTGACCGCACTTTCTACACCCGAGGTGCGCAGATTGAAGCGGGTGCTATGGCCACTTTTATTGAGGCGGCGGTTGTTTATTCCAAAGCCGATACGGGGTCCGGTATCGGTGCCATAGCCTACACTGCTGGTGTATCGTGTTCGCTTGGCGGATGTTGCCACAATCACAACGGGAATGTGCTGGTTTTGAATATTGTCCTCTTGGATGTCGATGGTAATCTCGCCAAAAAACCCGGTATCACTTAATGCCAGTTGTAAATTCAGTAATCGTCTGGCGGTAAAGGGTGAGCCTGTCTCAATGGTAATCAGCCGCTCAATTAAACGGGGTTCAACCGCCTCTTGTTGAATGGTGATTTCACCAAAGTAAAATCGTGGCCCGGTATTCAATAAAAGCCGGATCTCTGCCTGATTGGCCTCGGTGTCGACCTCCATGACCGCCACTTTGAATTGTGCGTCAATATAACCGGCGCTGTAGGCCGCCTTGTAAAGTGCCTGTTTATATTGGCTGTAAGTCGGATGGTGGAGTTGTTCACCCCTGCGCATGGGGTTCTCCGACAACAGCGTTTGCAAACTCTCCAGAGACAGACCCTCACCGCCTATATTGACAGTCACTTTATTAATGATAACCGCAGGGCCAGGCGCTATAGTGTATTGCGCAAGCCAGCGCTTACCCTTCGCGCTTGCACTGGAATCCAAAGTGGCCGTAATCCTGCTTTGATAATAGCCAAAGGGCTGTAGGGCGGCCTCAATTTCAGTATTGGCTTGTCGGTGTGCCTGTGAAATCTTTGACGCTGATACGCTTTTATCAAGACGGCCAATGGACAAGCTATCGCGCACATTTTTTAGTAGAGCACCTTCAATCCCCAGAATCTCCACCTTAACGGAATGGGCACTGGTGTCGGCAGTGCTGTTTGCATCGGAATCTGCATAGAGATAAGCACTAAAGGCGCTAAACATTAACAGCAGTGCGAAGCGGAGGGCCATAGAGGGTGTAGCTGGGATAAACGTTGTATTGGCCTCACATACTATCATCTGTATACTTAGCGCCTGTACTTATTTATCAGTTTCCAAGTCTTTTTCTTACTATCGTGCCCACATGCTTTTACTCACACTGTTCTACTCGCTATGTT
>JBCBZU010000165.1:0-5382 GCA_039815165.1 Pseudomonadota bacterium | reverse complement strand
TTTCTAATGTCAGGCCACTATCAACTGCCCGCCAATGTGTTTACCGCTAAAGACAGGCAAATTATTATTTCGGAAAAAAAATCTCATGCCATCAACTATGATTGAATCGACACTATCCACGGCTATTGAACATGCAGAGCTATCCCATCAACCTCTTATCGGTGAGCAGTGCACAATACGCAATAGTGACTTTGGTTATGCCTGTGAGGTAGGTGATCGTTGCAAGATAGTGAATACCTGCTTCGATGACTATTCCTATATTAGCGACGATTCTGATGTGATTAATACACATATTGGAAAATTTTGTTCCATTGCAGCCCATACCCGCATTAATCCGGGCAACCATCCTTTATCGCGAGTCGCAATGCATCACTTTACTTACAGAGCCTCTCGTTACGGCTTTGGTGAAGATGAGCAAAATTTCTTTCAATGGCGAGCCAGTCAGCCCGTGAAAATAGGTCACGATGTATGGTTAGGCCATGGCGCTGTGGTGTTGGCGGGCGTTACTATTGGTAATGGTTGCGCGATTGGGGCAGGCGCTATTGTGACTAAAGACGTGGAGCCGTACACTATTGTCGTCGGTAATCCGGGTAAGCCGCTGCGCAAACGTTTTTCTGATGCGCTTATTCATGGCCTTGAAGCACTGGCTTGGTGGGATTGGCCCGCTGAATTATTAGCAGAACGGCTGGAAGATTTTCGCCATCTACCCCCGGTCGATTTTATTGCAAAATATCGCAATTAGGCTGTCAATCAATGACCAGCATCTCAAGCAGTGCCCGTCCACAAATCAGCGCTTTGCTCCACCAGTTGAGCGCTACGCTTAGCGTATAGGCTGTTCGCCTTAGTTGTTAAAGGTTCCAATTGGTTTTGAATACTCTCTTTATTCCGGGAACGCTGCGACTTGTTGTGGGTTTGGGCACAACCTGCACTATTGGCTATGGCACATTATTTTATTCCTTTAGCTTATTGTCTGCCGAATTTTCAGCACACTTTTCCTGGTCATCTTCCTTTGTATTCGGAATTTTTTCTCTCGGTATTTTTCTCAGCGGACTGTTCGCCCCTGTTTTTGGACGCTTAATTGATCGCTTTGGTGCTCGCTACCCAATGACCATAGGTTCACTATTGGCTGCATTGGGTTTGCTGGCACTTTCTCAAGTACAGAATCATTGGCAGTTTGCGATCGCCTTAGCCTTTACCGAAGTGGTTAGCGTGCTTGTGGTTTACGAAACGGCTTTTGTGGCACTGACGAAAGCGCTTAACAAAGATGCACGCTATACCATGACCCAGATCACCTTAATGGCCGGCTTTGCCTCTACCATTTTTTGGCCCTTAATTGCCTGGCTATTGACCTTTCTCGACTGGCGTTGCGTTTATATTATCCTCGCCTTGTGTCATCTGCTATTGTGCTTACCCATTCACTGGTGCGTTGTCCGACGACAAGAGGCGGTAGAACAAAAAGGGCAACCCCCGCAAAGCCGTAGTGCATCGGTATCCCTATGGATTCGTCTAGGCCTGGCGGTTGCTTTAGGACTCGCTGCCTTTGCCATTACTGCTTTACAGATCCACTTATTTACTATTTTTGATCAGCTCAATATCGAATTCAGTATTGCCGTCGCCGTCGCCATCGGTGCGCTTGTGGGCCCTGCGCAGGTTATTGCTCGAGTGCTGGATATGCTCTGTGGTCGGCGTTTATCACCTATTGTGTTGGGCCTTATTTCCTTTGGCTTAATGATCTTGGGTATTCTCGGTATGCTGTTATCAAGCACGGTGCCACAAAGTATATGGTTGTTTGCAATTGGCTTTGGTGCAGGACAGGGTCTAAGCTATATTGTACGCGGCGCAGTTCCCCTGTATTTATTCGGTGCCAGCCAATATGGTTACATAACAGGCCAGCTCAACGGCGTCAGAATGGCATTTACCGCGGTGGCTCCCTTTAGTTTTGCCTTTTTAATGCAATCGTGGGGTCTTTATCCAGCGCTGTGCCTGCTGCTTCTATTAATGGGCATCAGCACTATTATACTGCTGGTACTTTCATCGGTATTCAGTGGCCATAGCGCACTAGATAAGCGGGTTAAACCGCCCACAGAGTGAGCCTTGTTATTTGCTTAAATTAAGCCGCTGACGGATTTTTCTCGGTTTAATAGAACATAGTGCTCGAATAAGGTAAAATCCGCCCTCTTTTGATTCTGACTTGTTTGTTTTAACGGTGTTAATCCAGCAGTGACCAACCTTAGCCATATCCGCAACTTTTCCATTATTGCCCATATTGATCATGGCAAATCGACCCTGGCGGATCGATTTATCCAGGATTGTGGGGGGCTTTCGGATCGCGAAATGGAAGCGCAGGTGCTGGATTCCATGGATATTGAGCGCGAGCGGGGCATTACCATCAAGGCCCAGAGCGTCACCCTTAATTACCAGGCCGATGATGGCAAGCAGTATCAGCTCAACTTTATTGATACCCCAGGCCATGTAGACTTCTCCTATGAAGTCTCGCGCTCATTAGCGGCCTGTGAGGGCGCTTTGCTTGTAGTCGATGCTGCCCAGGGCGTAGAGGCACAGTCCGTTGCCAACTGCTACACCGCCATTGAGCAAGGGCTGGAAGTGATTCCCGTGCTCAATAAAATGGACTTACCCCAGGCAGAGCCAGACCGAGTGGCCCAGGAAATTGAGGATATCATCGGTATTGAGGCCACGGATGCCGCCCAGTGCAGCGCTAAGTCTGGTGCCGGTGTTAAACAGGTATTGGAGCAGTTGGTCAATAAGGTTCCGCCACCCCAAGGTGATGTGGATGCCGCTTTGCAGGCGCTCATTATTGATTCCTGGTTTGACAACTACTTAGGCGTCGTGTCCTTGGTGCGAGTGACTCAGGGCACGCTGAAAGTCAAACAGAAAATCGTCACAAAATCTATCGGCAAAGCGCATGTTGTCGACAGTGTCGGCGTATTTACCCCCAAACGACTGCCTATGAAGGAGTTAAAAGCCGGGGAGGTAGGCTTTGTCGTGGCCGGTATAAAAGATATTCACGGCGCACCTGTGGGGGATACCCTAACCCACGCGGCCAGCTCTGAAAGCGTTGCATCACTGCCCGGTTTTCAGCAGGTAAAACCCCAAGTTTATGCGGGCTTGTTTCCTGTTAGCTCTGATGATTATGAGTCTTTTCGTGAGGCTTTAGCCAAGCTTACCTTAAATGACGCCTCTCTGTTTTATGAGCCCGAAAGTTCTGATGCACTGGGCTTTGGTTTTCGCTGTGGATTTTTGGGCATGTTGCACATGGAAATCATTCAAGAGCGTTTAGAAAGGGAATATGACCTGGACCTCATTACGACTGCACCGACGGTCGTGTTCGAAGTAGTGAAAACAGATGGCGAGACTATACTGGTCGACAACCCGTCAAAGCTGCCTGATCCCGGGTATATTGATCAGATGCGCGAGCCCATCGTCGAAGCCAATATCCTGGTGCCGCAGGATCATTTGGGCGCAGTGATTACCCTGTGCGTTGACAAACGTGGGGTACAGAAAGATATGCAATATATGGGCGCACAAGTGTCTTTACGCTATGAGCTGCCGATGAATGAAGTGGTGATGGATTTTTTCGATCGCCTAAAGTCTGTAAGTCGCGGCTTTGCCTCGCTGGATTACAGCTTTTTGCGCTTTGAAAAAGCGCCATTGACGCGTCTTGATGTCTTGATCAATGGTGATAAGGTGGACGCCTTGGCATTGATTATTCACCGCGACAATGCTCAGGGCAGAGGCCGCGCCTTAACCGAGAAAATGAAAGAATTAATTCCGCGCCAAATGTTTGATGTCGCCATTCAGGCGGCGCTGGGCGGGCAGATTATTGCGCGTACAACGGTCAAAGCCCTGCGTAAAAATGTAACTGCCAAATGCTATGGTGGTGACATCACCCGTAAAAAGAAACTCCTGGAAAAACAAAAAGCCGGCAAGAAACGCATGAAGCAGGTGGGCAGTGTTGAGATTCCGCAAGAGGCGTTTTTAGCTGTCTTAAAGGTAGACAGTTAAGGATAGTCGATACTGAACTATATAGACTTTATTGATTTGAATACGCAGCAGCTTAAATCTACAATAATCTTTGACTATAAAAACAGTGCAAGCAGCCTTTATGTGGACCCCATCCTTGGGTTTCACCGCTTGGGTAAGCGCAAAATCGCGCTTGGCGATTCGGCTTGGTCGACGGGTTGTCTGCGGATTTACAGCCCAGCGCTAAAGTTGCTGCGAGCAATAAAAATTCCAGTAGTACTGTGCTTTTTGCAGGAATTTTTAGTGCAGCCTGAAAACCTTAGGATGGCCTTTTCAGGGCCAGTTAAACCCTTAAATTGGATAGCGAATGGATATTAATTTTCCCCTAATATTGGTTATTTTGGTCTTTGCATCAGGACTTGTGGCCTTAATAGATACGCTCGTTACTGCAAAGCGGCGGCGTCCAGACGAAGCCGAGCCTGTGCTGGTGGAGTACTCGAAGTCCTTTTTCCCCGTACTGCTTATTGTTCTTGTATTTCGCTCGTTCCTGGTTGAGCCCTTTCAGATTCCGTCGACGTCTATGGTGCCCACTTTAAAAGTGGGCGACTTTATTTTGGTGAACAAGTTCACCTATGGTATTCGCCTACCGGTTATTCGCACTAAGGTTTTCGATATTAGCAACCCCAAACGCGGCGATGTGATGGTGTTTTTTCCCCCTCATCAAAAGCGTTACTTTATTAAACGCGTTATCGGTTTGCCGGGTGATACCGTTCGCTATGCCGATAATGAACTGTATATTAACGGTGAAAAATTAGCGGTTAATTTTATTGCCACCGATACCTCAAGATTGTTGGATGCGAATGACTTTTGTAAACGTGCCCGCCAACAGTATCAACTCTTTGAAGAGGTCGTTGATGGTAAAATACATCAAATGCGTCGGTGTTCCCTGCCAATTGCCTACCCGGGTGATAGATCCTGGGTAGTGCCCGCAGACAGCTATTTTATGATCGGCGATAATCGTGACAATAGCTCAGACAGTCGGGATTGGGGCGTTGTACCTGCAGACAATATTGTCGGTAAGGCCTTTGCAATCTGGATGCACTGGGAAAGCTTTAGCAGTTTCCCTGGTTTTTCGAGGGTTGGCGGGATAGACTAAATGACGACTGCTTGCCATAACATCTGCTACTGTGGAGATCAATAATGAAACATATGTCTTTAAACATGTCGCCGAGCCTAAAGCAACAGAGTGGATTATCACTCTTAGGCTGGTTAGTTGTCATTTGTATCTTTGGTTTTTTGTTGATGACCGTCTCGAAATTAGGACCTCATTATGTGGATAATCGCTATGTGGTTCAAGTGCTTAAAGCCCTGGGCGAAGACCCCACATTCCCGACTATGACC
>JBCBZU010000026.1:0-11179 GCA_039815165.1 Pseudomonadota bacterium | reverse complement strand
TATCGACGATAGCAAATGGCACTTCCCCTCTCTCTAATGCTTCTTCTTTTGTTTTTTCAATAACATCCTTGAAGGTTTGTTTTTCTGATTTTGTTTCCTGTTCATTAGATTTATTTTGATTGACTTGAAAAACAGTAATAAGGGTTTACGCCTGCCGAAAAGCGCTATTTTTTTGCGCTTAACATCGGCATAGCTGAGCAAGAGCGATACCAGTGCCCGTGCAGCAACAATTTCCAAAACCGGTATCCCTGCTGCACTGGCCAGTTTGACAAATACACCCATCATCGCAAAACCAAACGCACTAACAATCATATAGCGCGCCCCTAGAGGAATAGCGAAAAAAATGGCTTTCATTTTAGTTGGTCACCGAATATTTTATAGTAACGCACGCGCCATAATTAATGCATCTTCGCGACCTTTTATCGCCGGGTAATAGTGCGGTCGTCGCCCGACTTCGTTAAAACCCAGGGATTGATACAGCGCTATTGCCGGACTGTTAGATAAGCGTACTTCTAAAAACAAGGTGTGAATACCTTTCTCAAAGGAGTCAAAGATAATCTGCAACAGTCGGCTGGCGATACCCCGACGCTGAAATGCCGGCAACACAGTGATGTTGAGCAATTCGGCTTCATCTGCGGCAGTGGAAACAATACAATAGGCCACACAATTACTTTGTTGTTTTAAGATATAACAATGATGACTGGATTCGATACTGGATTTAAAGTGCTGGGATGTCCACGGGTGGGAGTGGGCCTGCGCTTCCACAGCGACTAGCTGAGAAATATCGGATAAGCACATATCTCCCAGGCAAAACACCTCACTACCCAGCGTAAAATCCATTAATACTGCTTAAGTGCCTTCCAGGCAACTGCTTTGGTGAGCGGCTGCTCCAGCATTTCCATTAATGACGGGGTCACCGCAATCTTGGTTGACCACTGTTGATCACTAATCAACTGACCTTGGGATTGTTCAAATATTTTTTCATTACTCAATACATAAGAAAATGCAGACTCACCCATTAGCAGTAAATGTGTAGGCTCACCCTTTGCTTTTTGAGCAGTCATATAGGCTTGCACCATGGCTCGGGCTTCTTCTGCATCATTATTATCACTGTCTTTAAATTTTCTATCCATTGTGCGCTCTTTGCCGGTAAAGTGTTTGCCCGTAAATAAGGGCCAGCGCAGGCTGTCACTCTGCGGCAGTTGCACTAAGGAATAGCCGATGGCTCGCAGCATATTGAGCAGTAGCTGATCGGTTGGCAAAGCAGTGCCGGGTTGATGGGAGTCCACTACCAAACACGCCTCATTGATGCGCCAAATACGTAAGACAAATTCAACCTTGGCATCCGCTTGTTGTTGCAAGCTTTGCTCAGGTTTTGATGCTGAAATCGTCGTGTGTTTTGGCAGAGTCTCTTCACCAGCATCCACTAAGCGTTGTGGCGATAGATCAAGAGATTGTTTATCGACGACTGTGTCTTGGTCGGAAACATCCACTGGCTTGGCCTCAGCAATGTCGGTGGCAGACGACGCATCCGCAGAGACAAAAACCGGCTCCGCTAGCTGCTCATCCGACAGCAAGTGCGAATCCGCTGAGCCGCGCAATAGCCGACGGGGCATATAGTTATCTATACCTAAGGTCGACAAATAATGTAAGCGTTGGCGTTCAAGCATAAAAACCGTTTATTCCTGAGTTTGGCAACAGGCCCACAAAAGAGCGTTTATACGCCACGCTGTGGGTGCGCGCGATGTTTGCCTGTGGCCAGCAAGTTGAGAGCATGTACATAGGCTTTTGCCGATGCCGCAATCACGTCAATATCCGAGCCGACACCATTGACAATATAGCCACTGGATTCCAAGCGAACCGTAACATCCGCCTGTGCCTCTGTACCGGCAGTAATTGCATTGACCGAATAGAGCTTTAGTTCCGCGCCACTTTCGGCAATTTTTTCAATGGCTTTAAATACCGCATCCACAGGGCCGGCGCCATTGGCGCTGACCGATTTATCCTCACCTTGTACGGTTAAACGCAGATTGGCTTGGGGCTCGCGGCCGGTTTTACAGATGATCTCCATATCATCAAAGTGGTATACCTGCGAAATAGAATCCTCACCATGGCCAACCAGGGCTTGTAAGTCTTCATCAAAGATTTCATGCTTTTTATCGGCAAGGGCTTTAAAACGCTCGAATACTTCCTGGAATTCCTCTTGAGAATCGAAGTTTATGCCCAAATCCTGGTAGCGCGCTTTAATCGCCGCGCGGCCAGAGTGCTTACCCAGCACCAATTTATTGGTGTTCCAACCCACATCCTCAGCGCGCATAATCTCGTAGGTCTCGCGGTGTTTTAAAACGCCGTCCTGGTGGATGCCGGATTCATGGGCAAAGGCATTGGCGCCAACAATTGCCTTGTTCGGCTGCACCGGAAAACCGGTGATACTGGACACTAGTCGCGAGGTAGGGACGATATGCTCTGTCTGTATTTGCGTCTCGACAGGGTAAATGTCCTGGCGCGTGCGCACCGCCATTACCACTTCTTCCAGCGAGGCATTGCCCGCGCGCTCACCCAAACCATTAATCGTACATTCAATTTGGCGAGCCCCATGCATCACCGCAGACAGTGAGTTGGATACCGCCAAACCTAAATCATTGTGACAGTGAGTGGAGAAAATGGCCTTATCGGCGTTGGGCACATTCTCAATCAGCCGGGCAAACATCTGGCCATATTCATCGGGCTCACCGCAACCAACGGTATCGGGTATATTGATGGTGCCCGCACCTGCATTAATAGCCGCTTCTATAATGCGGCACATAAATTCAAAGTCTGAACGGCTGCCGTCCTCTAATGAAAACTCCACATCATCTATATATTGGCGGGCATGTTTAACCGCCTTTACCGCTTGCTCAAGTACTGCCTCAGGCTGCATCTGCAATTTATACTGCATATGGATGGGCGATGTGGCGATAAAGGTGTGAATACGGCCTCTACTGGCAGGCTTAATGGCTTCACCGGCCCGGTCGATATCGGCAGGTATCGCCCTCGCCAAGCTACACACCCTTGACTCTTGCACCGCTTCGGCCACGGCCTTTACGGCCTCAAAATCGCCGGGGCTGGCAATGGCAAAACCGGCTTCAATCACATCCACCTGCATCTTGTCGAGCATTCGTGCAATTCGCACCTTTTCATCCTTGGTCATTGATGCGCCTGGACTCTGTTCGCCATCGCGCAAAGTAGTGTCAAAAATGACTAATGGGTCTTTGTTACTGGTATTCATGATATTCCTCGTGCCCTTGGCCAGCCCAGGGTCGTTACGGGCTATTATGGCTGATTGCTTGTTCAGATAAAAGAAAGTGACAACTGTGTATGGGGGAGAGAAATATTAGCCGCGCAGCGGCAGCAGCAGGATAAGGGCACTGTTATTGGCATAAGCAGCCACAGCGCTTGGGGTAATGTGAAATGCTGGTGAATAAGTCATGTATTGACTATAGCCTCAACAGAAACGGGATGCAATACCTTGTTGGTGCCCTCTAGACCATACCTGCCCCCAAACCAGTGCCTGTCTCAAGCAAACCCCAGCCATTTTCCTCTTATGTAATGGATTAGCACTATTCTCATGTCAGTATAGTCAGTTGAGCACTTGTCTTATTTTACTTAGCTTGTTACCGGCAGCACGATTTTTACGATACTGTTTATAAAACTGTTCTGCATAACATCGCTCTCGCTTGACTAGATAATAATTGTCTTGCAGGCGCTTAATTTTTTCATCATTTGGCAAAGCGTCTCTATACAATTTGTAAATATGCTCTATAACCTTTTCCAAGCGATATGGATCAAGCTGTTGACTAGGTATACTATAAACAAAATCACAGGCTGGCTCATATTGTTCAAAGATTTCTTTGGCAATGAGACTTGGTGATTTATTGCAAGGTTTATAGCTTCCAGAAAAGTTATAACTTGATGCTGCATCAAAATTATCTTCATCCATGTAACCAGGACCTCCCCATTCATAATCGTACACATATAATGGCTTTCTTGATAGCAATGCATATTGTGCTGTCTTTGCCATTGTAATAACCACATCAGCATCTTCAATCACATCTGGCGTAACGCGAATGGATTTATCTCCGCCTTCACCAATATGAAAAGTTTTCACACCATACTGATCACGCAAAATTTTCAAAGCGGCAATAACTTCTTGATTCTGATGATTTGACACATAAAGTACTTTTTTGAGCAAGCTGATTTTTTTAGGAATAGGTTTCGAAAAAACGGGGGGAGAGGCATTATTAAACACATCAATTGACTCTAGCGGCAGACCAAAATCATTTACCATTCTCTGAAAAACCTCCTCGGAATTAACCAGAGTTTTATCCATGATAAGTTGATCTATAATAGGCGCAGGAACACCGATATTGCTGGAATGACTTAAACGGAAAAACAAAATAAGCGTTTTTTCTTTTTGCCCTTTTGTTACGTTCTTAAAATGTAATGGTGCATTCTGATGCAAAAAAAAGACAATGTCATAATCAAACGGGTTAGCATTATTTAAATTCTGTATTCGTCTAACACCGCAATCCAAAAAATAATCACTCATCGGCGAACCAGACCACCAAGTACACATATCGACGTCATGACCCTCTCTACGAAATTGCTCTGCAAATTCAAGCATAACCATAGCAGCTCCACCATGATTCACCACATGCAACATGGATATCAATATTTTCATATTATAAACTCTTTATTTGTATTTTCTTCAAATGCTGTGATAGTTGCTTTACCCCCTAAACCCCATATTAAAAACCTTAACGCGAAGAAAGCCGTGGCTATATAATGGGTAACAACTTAACCGATCATTATCTATTGTATACGGCAACATAAGGGTTGCCACTATTCGACACTGCAAACTCTATATCAGTAACAATTTACTCACCTATCACGTGGCTTTATAAGCGTGAGGCAACTCTTGTAGGGTAAAGCCCTTCAGAAGGTATTGTATATACATTTACTGCCACCGGCGACCTTTGTAACCAGCCGCATGTCTGTCCTTAAACAGAACCAAAGTGCCTGTCCCAATCACCCTTGCCCAAACTGAGTGCCTGTCCTTAAACTGACTTAAACTGCCATGTCCTTAAACTGCCAAAGTGCCTGTCCCAAACCATGCCTGCCCCTAAACCAGCTGCTAAACCAGCTCTCCAAACCTCCCAAAACCCCTTGCCTGTCCCTACCAAACCCCCAAATCCCTTGCCTGTCCCTACCAAACCTTGACAGTTAACAGTTACCAGCAAAACGCTATTCATCTTTATCCCAATGCAGAACAAAGGGGCATTAGTGCGTCTTTTGAGAGTTCGGGGTAGCAAGTAAGCATATTGGACAAGGCACTGTTTGTTAAATCTGGCGGTTGGCGCCATTCTCTGGATAGTTGTTCAAGGCCGTCCAGCAGTATACGCTCAGATGCAAGCTCCAGGGACTTGACTTGCTCTCGCATATGCTGCCACTGTTCACCAAGGGCTGGCCAGGTATTGGGGTGATCTTGCTTCATTGTCGTTCTCAGTTGCCGCAATGGCTGCGTTAACTCTCTGGAAAAATCATGGGAAAAGTCTTTGGCGGCTTGTAACTGCGGCGCCGATACGGCACCATAGCGCAGCCCCGCCCAACAGCAAAATAACAGCAAGGGAACATTACAACCATGCTGGTTCTGCAACTTTAAACACAGGGTTTGGATACCCGGTTTTGCGTATAAATGACAGGAAAAATCCCAAAGCGTTTGAGGGCGATTCATATTGATATAGAGGTTGTGGTGGTGAGTTGTGGTTAATAGTTTTGGTGGATAGGTTTGGTGGATAGTTGTGAATAAAAATATTATTTTGATCGGGATGCCCGGTTCTGGCAAGAGTACCATCGGTGTACAATTGGCAAAAGAGCTGGGTTTAAACTTTGTCGACAGCGATTTGGTGATACAAAGTCATCAAGGAAGCACCCTACAAACTATTTTGGATAGTGAGGGCTATCAAGCACTGCGCTCTATAGAAGAGCAGGAGTTACTCGCTCTAACACTCGATAACGATGTACTGGCAACCGGCGGCAGCGCTGTGTATAGCGATAAGGCAATGAAGCACTTAAAACAACAGGGCATGATTGTTTATCTCGACGTTGATTTTGAAGAAATTAAAAAACGAATTACCAATGAAGGTAGCCGGGGAATCGCTCGCCCACCAGGCCACAGCATAGAAGACGTTTATAATGAGCGTAAAACGCTGTATGAGCGCTATGCTGATATTACCATTAGCAACAATCACCCTATACCGATTGGCGAAATTGCGGCCAAATTACAAACCGAGGACAATGCCTAATGCTAACTAGAAAACGCGTTCTTTTTTTATTATTAACCTTCTCCAGTGTTGCCCTTGCTTCACCTGTAGGGACTTGGACCAGCATTGATGACAAAACCAATAAACCAAAAAGCCTTGTCGAAATCACAGAAAGCGATGGCGTTATTAGCGGAAAAATTATTGCGCTTATCGACCCCAGTGAACCCAATCCACTGTGTACCAAATGCCCGGATGAAAAAAAGGATCAGCCGATGATTGGTTTAACCATTATTTGGGATGCCACCAAACAAAATGATGCATGGCGGGGCAAAATCCTCGACCCTAAAAAAGGTAAAACCTATAAACTTAAATTAACGCCATCCGCGGATGGCAATACCTTAAAGGTAAGAGGCTATATTGGCAACCCCGTTCTGGGTAGAACCCAAACCTGGTATAAAGAGCTTCCTGCCCAATAATCCTCAGAAAAATAAGGCTCGTTTTAAGGGCAATCCAAGGGGATTGTCCAGCTTAAAAGAAGCCTTGGGATGTCACGGCTGCTATTGAGTCATCGATGGCGGCGGCACATTGGCTTCGACAACATTAGGCTTGGCGGTATCGCTCTTTTTCTGAGCCACTTTTTTTGCCGCTGGCTTCTTTGAGACTGCCTTTTTCTTGCTTGCCGCTTTGCTACGCACAAGCTCTTTTTCATCGAAGTGATCCACATGAATCACCTCCATCAAGGCTTGATCATAAGCCAATAGCTTTTTCGCTTCCGCTTTAGACAGCACTTGTGCTTCAGCGGCTAATTTAATCTGTTCAGCGCCTAAGGCTTTAGGAATAACCCCGCCCTTAATTGCCGCTTTAATTTTATCGAAGAGTGGTCGTAGTTCAATATTCAGTTTAAAGGCTTTATCCACTTGGCCTAATGGATTAGTGGATAAATCATCGACGAAAACACTGGCCAAATGACGGCGACGGGTTGCGGTATCGCGGGTAAATAATTTAGACACCTTAGTATCCAGCGCATCACTCGGCGCCTTAAAATGAGCGCCAAGCGG
Source organism: Pseudomonadota bacterium (assembly GCA_039815165.1). Classification (GTDB taxonomy): domain Bacteria; phylum Pseudomonadota; class Gammaproteobacteria; order Pseudomonadales; family Cellvibrionaceae; genus CANLBN01. The sequence continues at coordinate 3,819 of JBCBZU010000026.1, read as the reverse complement.
GAAAATTAGGCAACGCATTTTCAAGGCTAACAAGCGATTGGGGTAGTTTTGTAAAATTTCCTGCATCGCCAATTGGTATTGGCTGGTGCAGTACTGCATACTCCACTCGACAAGAGGGTACTCTTCTTCCGGGCACGCTTCACTTTCATAGTGTTTAAGTACCATACTGGCGAGATAAAGATAACTTAAGAGGTCACCCAAACGAGCCGATAACATTTCCTTAAACTTCAGCTTTGACTGTAGGGTCAGCATAGACACATCAGCGATCAGCGCAAAGGCGGTACTTAAGCGATTGAGGTCGCGATAGTGTTGCTCCAATTTTTTGCTGCCTTCAACCTCACCCAAGCGGCCGCCGGTAAGGCCCGCAATAAAAGCGCGGGCCGCATTTGTGATGGAGAAACCCACATGCCCAAAAAAGGTCTTGTCAAACTCATCGATGGTTTCATCGTTAATGGGCTGCCCGGCCAATTGCATTTCTTTTAATACATAGGGATGACTACGGATCGCGCCTTGACCAAAGATCATTAGATTACGCGTCATAATATTCGCGCCTTCAACCGTAATCAAAATGGGGACGGAACTATAGGAATCTGCTACATAGTTTTTTGGACCTGTCATCACCGCTTTACCGCCTTGTATATCCATGGCGTCAATAGCACTCTGTCGAGCCATTTCCGTTAAGTGGTATTTTAATATCGCGGAAGGCACGCTGGGTTTTTCACCATAAGAGAGAGACTGTACCGTATGCATAACCGCCGCATTAATGATATAACTGAAACCAGCCATCCGCGCCAGAGGCTTTTGCACCCCTTCAAAGGCCGCAATGGGGAGACCGAATTGTTGACGTAAGGTCGCGTAGGCAGAAGTCCCCAGCAACAATTGCTTGGCATGACCATTGCTGATGCTTGGCAGCGTCACACAACGGCCGACAGACAGGCAATTGACTAACATGGTCCAACCCTTACCGACCATGTCCGCGCCACCGATAACGTAATCGAGAGGGATAAATACGTCTTTACCAAAAATAGGACCGTTAATGAAGGCGTCACCAATAGGCTTATGGCGACGACCAATGCTAATGCCCTTGGTTTTGCGGGGAATAAGTGCACAGGTAATGCCGTATTCATCCTGTTCACCGAGCAGGTGATCAGGGTCTGAAAGCTGGAAGGCCAGACCGATTAAGCTCGCAATAGGCGCCAGGGTGATGTAGCGCTTCTCAAAATTGAGCTTGATACCCAGCACTTGTTTACCCTCAAACTCATCCGTGCAAATCACGCCTTTATCCGGTAGGGAAGTGGCGTCGGAGCCGGCCAGAGGACCCGTTAATGCAAAGCAAGGCACCTCTTGGCCCTTGGCCAGGCGGGGCAGGTAATAGTCTTTTTGTGCTTGAGTACCGTATTTAATAAGCAACTCGCCTGGGCCAAGGGAGTTGGGAACACCAATAAAGTTGCCAATACAGCCACCGGTAACAGAGATACGGCTAAGCACCTCGGCTTGGGCCATACCGGAAAATTCCAAACCACCATAAGATTTGGGAATAATCATGCCCAGAAAGCCGTTGGCTTTGATAAATGCCATTACCTCTGGCGGGATCACAGACTGATAGTGGTTAATATCCCAATTATCCGCCATACGACACAATTCTGTTACCGGCCCATCCATAAAGGCTTGTTCTTCTTCCGTTAACGCGGGCTTAGGCAGTGACAGCAGTTTATTCCACTGGGGCTCACCGCTAAAGAGATCCCCGTCCCACCAAACGGTACCGGCATCGATGGCTTCTTGCTCGGTTTGTGAGATTTCGGGCAAGACACTACGAAACCACTTAAAAATCGGCTGAGTTAGTAATTGCTTACGTAGAGCGCTTTGTGCCAGCAGCAGTAAAGAGGCTGATAGCAGTAACATCACCACCCCCAGCAAACCCACGCCAGAGAAGATGATTTTAATTACAGTGAGTGCACCAAGAATGATACCTGATTTCATTAAGGGGGCTTTTGCGTAAGCACAATAGAGTATGGCTGCCACAGTGGCTAGCAGGAAGAATAGCGTCATGGGACTCTCTCCAGTTCAAATTTAACTGCCTTTAAACCCTTTTCAAGCTTGACAGAGGGCATACAAATAAAAACGAGCGCTCGCTCTATTAATCATGTTAATATTAGTTTATTCTCTATACAAGCAGTATTTACCGATATTTGTAAATTTATGGGGCAAACGCGCATATGGGTTTAGTTAGCTCACAAGATCACTCGTTTTTGGGCAGCACATTTGACGATTATCGCGCCAACTTTCCCTATCAGGGGGATCAATTGTTCCGCGTGCTGTTTGAGCGCAATCAAGATAGAATCAAGTCCAAAAAGATTGATATCGCCGCCAATAATCTCCAAAAAATATTCGAATCCACGTTTACGCTATCCGCAAAAATGGGCTTTCATGAGATGTCACTCAGAGGCCTCTCAAAAGATACCGGGATTAGCATGGGCGGCCTCTATTCCTGCCTTAGCAAAAAAGAAGATATCGCCTTAATGGTTTTAGATATCGTAGAGCTTGTCACCACGGAAAATAATCAACTCGCCCGCGCAGAGGCCAATGAATTAATCAGTTTGGAGATGGGTATTAAATATCATCTCTATGCCAGCACCTTATTGCAGCCGTGGTTCTTCTTTTTATACTTTGAAACCCGCAGTCTTAACCCGGAAAACCAACAGCGCTCCAAGAATATTGAAATGAATATAATCGCCATGTTTGAAGAGACAATTAAACGGGGTCTGAATAAAACACAATTTGATGTCCATAATCCCTATTTTGTTGCCCATATTATTCTACTGGCCATTCAAGACTGGTATCTTAAACCCTGGAAAAACAAACAGGAAGATTTAAGTTTAGAGACTTACTCCGACTACCTGTTTATTATGGTCAAAAAATTACTTCGATTGGATGAGGGGTCTTTATCTATTATGCAAAAAAATCTTTCATGATTTTTTTGCATGTCGCCCCTAAAAATGTGCGACTTTATGTGAAAAGCCTTCATTTTAAGAGGCTCGCGCCGCTTTTTAAACACTAACACATTCATTTATCTATTAGGGAGCACTCCATGCCCTCACCCAGCAAAGACCGCATTGCCGTCGTTAGTGGCCTTCGTACACCCTTTGCACGCCAAGCGACTTTTTATAGAACTGTCAGCGCTATCGATCTCGGCCGCATGGTTGTCAAAGAATTATTGGCACAAACCAATATTGATGTAAACTCCATTGACCGGCTGGTTTATGGGCAGGTTGCCATTCTGCCTAAGGCGCCCAATATTGCCCGGGAAGTAGTGCTGGGCACCGATTTGCCCGTTACCTGTGATGCCTATAGTGTTTCCCGCGCCTGTGCGACGAGTTTTCAATCGGTCGCAAATATTGCCGACAGCTTACAACTCGGCGATATCAATATCGGTATCGCCGGGGGGGCGGACTCCTCCAGCGTGGTGCCTATTTGCTTTAGCGATAACTTTGCGCTCAAGCTGGTTCAAGCCAACAAAGCGCGCACACTAAGCGCTAAATTAAAAGCCTTTAAAGGCACCAAGCTAAAAGATCTTACACCAACCCCACCCGCAATTGCTGAATATACAACCCAGTTGCGAATGGGTGACAGCGCTGAGCAAATGGCCAAAGACCACCAAGTCGCGCGCAAAGACCAGGATGCGCTGGCGGTGCGCTCACATACCTTGGCCCACCAGGCCTGGGAAAGCGGCAAGCTGGATGCAGAAGTGATACGCGCCTACCCTGAACCCTATAAAAAAGTCCTTATCCGAGACGAAAATATCCGCCCGGATTCCTCTGT
>JBCBZU010000494.1:0-1760 GCA_039815165.1 Pseudomonadota bacterium | reverse complement strand
TAGCGGTATCAGCGGTGTTGCCTGGGATGCTGTTGAGTTACCCAGCCAGTTTTTAGAAAACTGGTGTTGGGAAAAAGAGGTCATTCCGATGATTTCAGGGCATTATCAAACCGGCGAGCCATTGCCCGACGATATGTTGGAAAAAATGCTCGCGGCGAAAAATTTTCAATCGGGCATGCAAATGGTAAGACAGTTAGAGTTTTCGCTCTTTGACATCTTGCTACACACCCACTATGACCCACTCAGTCCAAGCCCTGTTCAGAGCGTGCTGGACGAGGTGCGCGAATCCGTCGCCGTTATCATTCCCCCTAGCTTTAATAAATTTCAGAATAGCTTTAGCCATATTTTTGCGGGCGGCTATGCGGCAGGGTATTACAGTTACAAATGGGCGGAGGTACTTTCCGCTGATGCCTATTCGCTATTTGAGCAAAACGGTATTTTTGATCAGGCAACGGGTGAGAAGTTTTTGCAGACCATTTTAGCGAATGGTGGATCTCAGGAAGCCATTGACTTATTTAAAGCCTTCACTGATCGCGAGCCAAATACGGATGCCTTATTACGTCATAGTGGTTTGGTTTAAGCCAGCCATATGAAGCATTAAACTGAGCCTGCTGATGGGTAAAGTCAATACATTATTTGAGGTTAAGCGGCGCTTGTTTGGCATTAATCCTGCGGCAGCTTTGTTTCGTATTATTACCATGACAGCTTAATTGTCGACTTTTGCCTTAAGGTCAGCTATAAACGTTAGGGTTTTTGGTGAGATCAAGTAAGCACTGCACAGACAACCGCAGTTTACTGGGCGTACATGAAAGTGGATTTTTCTTGGGCAATCATCTGGCTAACCGGGCGCAAGTGCTGCGTGAAGAAAGCCCTGTAAAAGCCCCCATAATGTAGAGGTATTGATTTTGTCAGTAAAGGGTTATTTTTCCGGCCCATTTAGAGTGAAACTGTATGGCTTTTAAATCGGGTAAACGTTTTATTGCTGGTGCCGTTTGTCCTCGCTGTTCTGCGATGGATAAGCTGGTCACCTTCAAGGAAAACGGCAAAACCTTTAGAGAGTGCGTGAGTTGCGGATTTAAGGATGAAATGCGCTTTCAGCAGTCTACGCGTGAGCTCGAAACGCGGGTTAATGTCACTGATGAAATGAAACAATCGCAAACCCAAGTGTTAATCCTTGACCCCAATATCAACAAAGGTGATCATTGATTAATTTTATCAGTCTCTGATTAATATCCAATGCTTTGCAAGCAGCCGTTGGGCCTACTTTTCTTAAGCCCCGTTAATTCGAGACAGTTAAATGTCGAGCTAATAACACTGTTATTTCTTAAAAGGTGTCCGATTGATTATGTCTCATCGACTATTGCCATTTGCCTTATTAATGGTGGGCTTTGGTCTGGGCTGGCTTGGCAGAAGCTGGTGGGTTCCGCTAAATGAAGTCGCGCAACCCTTTGCTGATACCAAACCCTATTCACAATCTGGCTCTAATCAACGGGTAGTTGCACCTCCATCGGAACAAGCAAGGCAAACCGTCTTAAACCATTCTCCTGCATCTCCTTCATTAGCACCACCTTCATTAAAAAGTCAGCCTGCCCCTGTCGACAAACCATTGGCCACTATCAGCATAGGCAATTACTTTCAAACCCTATTGAATGCAGAGGCCTATAATGACGCGATGGCTTTATTTCAAGAGCATATAACCACTCATCCACAATTAAAAAATATCTTGCTTAGCCATTTACAGTCATTGTTAAAAAATCAAC
>JBCBZU010000453.1:0-2200 GCA_039815165.1 Pseudomonadota bacterium | reverse complement strand
CAGCTGGCGGCGTTGTCGCATAGAGATAAATCTAATCAAGAACGGCAACGACAAGTTGACCAGTGTTGGCAAGGTATTCCACCAGACTTAAAAACGGAACAAAGCCTACTCTCAGCCTATGTCCGTGAATTAATGGCAATCGGCGAGCACGACCAGGCAGAGAAAATACTTTCCAAAGCAATTAATAATGAACCCCATGCTCAGTGGATAACGCTTTATGGCTTGCTGGTGTGTGAAGATCCCAAACAACCTTTAAAAAAGGCGGAACGATGGTTAGATAAGACTCAAAGCCCTGAGCTACTACTAAGCTTAGGGCGCTTGTGTTTGCAGAATAAACAATGGGGTCGAGCGATCGACTTTTTTGAAGTAAGCCTGGCAAAACAAGAGTCTCCGGAAGCTTATGCAGAACTTGCGCGTCTACTGGATTATGTCGGTGAAAGTAAGAAGAGTGAACACTATTGTAAGAAGGGCTTATTGGCATCCACCAATGCCCTGGCCGACAATAGCGTGCTTGTCGGCCATTAAATTATAGCTTGCCGAAGTGGATTTTGGTGTTTATTTGGCAGCTTTAGCCAAAGCGCGGTCTGTGCCTGGTTATTTACGATCCTCCGGTTTTGGCTCATTTACCTTATCGGAGGATTTTTGATTGTCGCGAGATGATCGCAGCATATAAGCAGCGATTGGAGGTAGTATAACCAGCGCGGATAAAAACAATAAACCCAGTAAAAAAGCCAAATTAATCAACCGAAATGAAGTGTTCAATCCGTTTATACGCGGGAACCTCTGACAAAGATTGACCCAATAGCCGTTTTAACCTAAAAACCGCAGTTGAACACAGAATTTGGGCTGAGAGATAAGGCCGCAAGACAAGGCGTCGCTCGCCGGCAATGGCCGTAGCCTTTTTTAACTTACCCTATGGGTGAATAAGAAGTAAGGTATTTTTGATGGTATATCAGTGTCTTACGTGAGAAATAAGCGGTCAACTGCGGTTTTTAGGTTTAATTCAGAAAAATTATTTTTGATTAGCACCCAGCCAAGCGCGGGGAAAATTCGATTTTTATAAATTTTTTAATACACTTATTGTCGCATCCAAGTATGGAACTTTTCCAGCCAGCGCATTGTTCTTGCAGAAACATTGGCTCTTTTCCACTCGCCCGCGGCATATTTATTTGCTTCACTCATGGTAGGATAAATATGGATGGTGCCTAAAATTTTATTTAGTCCAATATTGTGTTTCATCGCGCTTACAAATTCAGTAATTAGCTCGCCGGCGTGGCTACCAACAATAGTGCAGCCGAGAATGCGATCGCTGCCTTTGGCGGTGAGCACTTTAACAAAGCCTTTGGCCTGATTATCAGCGATGGCACGGTCAAGATCGTCAATCCCATAGCGGGTGAGCTCGTATTCAATATGTCTTGCACTTGCCTCTGCCTCACTTAAGCCAACCCGCGCTACCTCAGGGTCAGTAAAGGTCGCCCACGGAATAACGCGATAGTCCGCGCGGAATTTCTTAAGCTTGCCAAAAAGCGCATTAACACTTGCATACCAAGCCTGGTGTGCTGCTGTATGAGTAAATTGATAAGGCCCGGCCACGTCGCCACAGGCGTAAATATTCGGGAACCGGGTGCGCATATAGTCGTCGACAGTAATAGTACCCAATTGAGTTCGTTCTATGCCCAATTCCTCTAAGCCGATACCATCCGTGTTGGCTTTACGGCCCACTGCAACAATGGCGTAGTCAAAGTCGATAGACGACTCACCTTGCGCATCTTCGATAATGGCCTGTTGTTTTTTATCCATATGGGTAAAGCGAACAATTTTTTTATTGAGCAGTACTTTAATGCCTTCTTTCTCGAAAGTGTTAAGCATATAGCCAGATACATCCTCATCTTCACGGGGCATCACTCTATCCGCCATGTCGACCAGTATGACTTGAGAGCCTAAGCGCTGGAAAGACTGCGCCAGTTCACAACCTATAGGGCCTGCACCCATCACCAATAATTTTTCAGGTTGTTCCTGTAGCTGCCACAAGGTATCCGAGGTTAAATATCTAACTGCTTCTATACCCGGAATACGCGGCACAAAGGGTTGTGCACCGGTGGCAATCACAATGTTTTGTGTTGTGAGGGTACGCTCGGCCACTTGAACTTCAAAAGGAGAAAGAATTTTGGCCTCACCTTGAATACATTCAACGCCCAGT
>JBCBZU010000121.1:0-6388 GCA_039815165.1 Pseudomonadota bacterium | reverse complement strand
GGTCTATGGATCAATACGCTACAGCAGTGGACAAGACCCTGGCCTCGATACTGTGTTGCTTTCCTTAAAACACGCTGACTACACTTATAATGCTTGTATTGCCGCTTGATTTATAGAATAAAACAAAGGTCAGCGATGGAACATATATCGTAGTAGGTAGTTAAAACCGGGGTTAAACACGCGATAGCGAAGTCAATAGATAAAAAGATATAGGCGGTTTTATTATTTTTCTGTCCTCTGTCCCCTGTCTTCTGTCTTCCGTCCTCTGTCCTCTGTCCTCCGTCACAACTTAGCACTAATCAATACTTTAAGCGCTCGAATCTCGTCACGTAATTCCTGTAGCGTGGGCTCACCATCCAAACGGTTTTGTTCACGGTGTTCCTGTTCCAAGACATTGACAACAATGCCGATAATCATATTGAGAAAGGCAAAGGCTGTAAGAAAAATAAAGGTTAGATAAAAAGCCCAGCTAAAGGGGTATACTTCCATGGTTTCATACATAACATCGGTCCAGTCTTCAAAGGTCATTACCCTAAAAAGCGTTAGCATACTGCGGGCAATATCGCCCCATAAAACGGGATTAATGGCATTGAAAAATGTTGCGCCTATGGCCGCGTAGATATAAAAAATAATAAATAACAAAAGCGTCACATAGCCTAAACGGGGCAATGCCTTAAGCAGGGAATTGAGTAACATTCTTAACTCGGGAATAATCGAGATCATTCTCAGCACACGGAAGATACGAATTAAGCGACCGATGATGGCCAGCTCACTGTCTTCTATGGGAATTAGGCTCACCACCACTATTGTGGTGTCAAACAGATTCCATCCATTTTTGAAAAAATTGCGCTTAATGGGTTCGGCAATAAAACGGATAGTGATTTCAAACAGAAAAATAAGGGTAATCAACCAGTCGAGAATCACCACGAGCTTGGTAATAGAATCGGGAATAGGATAGGTTTTCACGCCTATGACTAATGCCGAAAAAATAATAACGCCAATAACGAATAGCTCAAACGCTTTATTGGATCGAATGGTTTCGAATAAGGTTTGAAGATTTTTTGCTTTCATAATGATAAATCGTGCTTATAACAACGCTTGGGGCAGCCACTGTTCATCGCAGACCGCCCACAATCAAGATTTATTAAGACCAGCACAGGCTTTTTATTAAGACCAGCACAGGCTTTTTATTAAGACCAGCACAGGCTTTTTTTAAGACCGGCGCCAGGCGGTTCCCTCACGGGAGTCTTCAAGCACGATACCCTGCGCAGTTAATTGCTGGCGAATTTCATCTGCGCGGGCATAATTTTTATCTAATTTGGCTTGGTGACGCTCTTCAATATAGGCCTCTATTGTTGCTGCACTAAGGCCGTCTTCACTGGGTTCACCCTGTAGGAAGTGGGCAGGCTCGGCCTGTAGAATACCCAGTATATTGGCCATTGCTTTTAATTGGGCCACCAGGGCTTCTGCTTTTGCTGTGTTGCTGTCGGCTATCGCGTTTATTGCTTTGACGCTGTCGTACATCGCCGCGAGTGCGACGCGGGTATTAAAATCGTCGTTCATTGCCTCAACAAAACGTTGGTAATAGGCACTCTCTGTTAACTGCTCGGTGCTCAGTGCCGGTACGTGGGAAAAGTTTTTCAGTGCGTGATAAAAGCGTTCGACACCGGCTTTGGCCTCAATTAAATTATCTTCGGAGTAGTTGATTGGGCTACGGTAATGACTGCTGACAATCAGGTAACGAATGACTTCGGGGTGGTATTTTTTCAGCACCTCGCGAATGGTAAAAAAGTTGCCAAGGGATTTTGACATTTTTTCACCGTCGACGCGCACCGGACCTGCGTGCATCCAGTAGTTAACATACTGGCAACCATTCGCCGCCTCACTTTGGGCAATTTCGTTTTCGTGGTGGGGGAATACTAGATCAGGCCCCCCACCATGAATATCAAAGGTAGTACCCAAGCAGGATTTACTCATCACTGAACACTCAATATGCCAACCCGGGCGCCCTGGTCCCCAGGGAGAGTCCCAGGCATCTTCACCCGGCTTTGACATCTTCCACAGTACAAAGTCGCGGTCGTCTTCTTTGTCATCCGTCAGTTGAACCCGTTCGCTGGCGCCGGCTACTTGCTCATCCAGATGGCGGCCAGAGAGTTTTCCGTATTCGGCAAATTGATTGACTCGATAGTACACATCACCGTTATCGGCCAGGTAGGCAAAGCCTTTTTGCTCCAGGTCGGCAACCATGGCAATAATATTATCGATATAGTCTGTCGCCCTTGGCTCTTGGTTGGGGCGCAAAACATTGAGCTGTTGCTCGTCTTCATGCATGGCTTCGATAAAGCGTTTGGTCAGCTCTGTATAGTGCTCGTTGTTTTCATTGGCGCGATTAAAAATTTTGTCGTCGATATCGGTAATATTGCGAACGTAATCAACATCCCAACCCTGGGAGCGCAAAAACCGGGTAATCACATCAAAACAAACCAAAATCCGCGCGTGGCCAATATGGCAGTAGTCATACACGGTCATACCACAGACATAGAGACGAATCTTGCCAGGCTCAATGGGTTTGAATTCAACTTTATCACGGGCTAAGGTATTGTAAATTGTTAAGGGCATTTAGAATCCTAAAAATAGTAGGCGCGGGCTTTATTTAATCGTTAAAAGTGTCGCGCAGGCTTATGGTTCGGTTAAACGCAAGGCTGGGCGATTTTGAGTCGCGACAAAAATATCCGGTTCGTTCAAACTGATAGGCCTGCTCTGGCATAGCCTGGTTTAAGCCTATTTCACCAACACAGTCAGTGAGTACTGTCAGGCTGTTGGGGTTGATGCCATTTAAAAAGTGTTTGCCGCCCGCATCAGGGGCTGCATCGGTAAACAAACGATCATATAGATTGATGTTGAAGCGAATATTACGGTTGGCATCCACCCAGTGGATAACGCCTTTGGGTTTGATGCCGTCTTCTGGGTTATTGCCCAGAGTGCCTTCGATAATACGGGCTTTAATTTCGATAATCTTGCCATCGGCATTTTTAATACATTGGTCTGCCTCAATCACGTAGGCATGGCGCAAGCGCACGCGTTTGCCGATCACTAAGCGCTTGTATTTTTTATTGGCCTGTTCACGAAAGTCTTCCGCATCGATAAACAATACCCGGCTAAAGGGCAAGGTGCGCACATCCAAATCATCGCGATTGGGGTGGCCGGGGGCGGTCATTGTTTCGGTTTTGGTCTCAGGGTAATTGGTGAGCGTCACTTTTACCGGGTTCAAAACACACATCGCTCGCGGCGCATGTTTGTCGAGGTCGTCGCGGATGGCGTGTTCCAGCATAGCGATATCCACCACTCCGTCAGATTTAGTCACGCCAATCATGTCACAAAATTTTCTTAAGGCTGTTGCGCTAACACCACGGCGGCGCAAGCCAGCAATGGTCGTCATGCGCGGGTCGTCCCAGGCGTCCACATGGCCTTCGTCCACCAGCTGTTTTAGCTTGCGCTTGGAGGTGACTGTGTAGTTGAGATTTAAGCGCCCGAATTCGTATTGACGTGGCTGACTGGGCACCGGCAGGTTTGCAATAAACCAGTCATACAGGGGGCGATGGTCCTGAAATTCCAGGGTGCAAATGGAATGGGTAATGCCTTCGATAGCGTCTTCCTGACCGTGGGCAAAATCATAGCTTGGATAAATACACCAGGTATCGCCGGTCTGGTGGTGGGACTGTTTGCGGATGCGATATAAAGCCGGATCGCGCAAGTTGATATTGCCACTGGCCATATCGATTTTGGCACGTAAAATACATTCGCCTTCGCTGTACTCCCCTGCGCGCATTTTTTCAAATTCGGCAAGATTATCCTCAACTGAACGATCGCGGTAAGGGCTATTTTTACCCGGCTCGGTCAAGGTGCCTCGATACTCTCGGGTTTGTTCAGGGCTGAGGTGACAGACATAGGCTTTGCGCTGTTCAATTAAATAAACTGCCCATTGATAGAACTGCTGAAAATAGTCAGAGGCGTAGCGGATATCACCTGCCCAGCGATAACCCAACCACTCTACATCGCGAATAATAGCATCGATATAGTGCTGGTCTTCTTTGGCTGGATTGGTATCGTCGAAGCGCAGATTACACTCACCCCCAAAGGTTTCGGCCAAACCAAAGTTTAAGCAAATAGACTTGGCATGGCCGATGTGGAGATAGCCGTTGGGCTCAGGCGGAAACCGAGTGACAATTTTTTGGCTTTTGCCCTGTTTGAGTTCGTCTGCTATAAGCTGTTCTAGAAAATGAAGAGGTCGGTCGCTGCCTGGCTGGTTGATATGTGGCTGGTTGATTTCTGGCCTGTTGATTTCTGAATTGTCCGCCGTCATGGGGAGGGTCTGTCTCGCTAAGTGGAAGAATAGTGTCAAAACACGTATTATAGCCGCCTCCGACAGGGTTAAGGAACCTCCGATTAGCCCTTTACTAACGGGACACTTGAAAAGCATACACTGTCATTGCAAACACGCTGTGAATACGTCCTGGTACGCTCTAGGTCGGCTCCTGCCGCCGAAGGTTTGAAATGACAGTGTATGCTTTTCTCTAAACTGGTTAGTAAATCTCCAATGCTGACTTCCGCGTTGGCCAATCCTGGCCAATGGGTATTTTTATAGTGGCTATTAATAGGATGCTCATATGATTACCTTACACACAAATTTGGGTGATATCACCATTGAACTCGATGCGGAAAATGCCCCGGTGACTGCCGCTAATTTTAAGCAGTACGCTGAGGATGGTTTCTATGAAGGCACGATTTTTCATCGCGTTATTGATGATTTTATGGTTCAGGGCGGTGGCTTCGATAGCGATATGAATCAGAAAGAAACCCGGGAGCCCATTGTCAATGAAGCGGACAACGGCCTAAAAAATGACTGCTATACCCTGGCCATGGCGCGAACCATGGACCCCGATAGCGCCAGCGCTCAGTTTTTTATCAATGTCAAAGACAATGACTTTCTCAACCACACGGCCAAAACCACTCAGGGTTGGGGCTACTGTGTATTCGGCAAGGTGACAGCGGGTACTGAGGTTGTGGATAAGATCAAGGGCGTTGATACCGGCGCTCAGGGCTTCCATCAGGATGTGCCCAACGAGCAGGTTATTATCGAAAAGGTCAGCGTTATCTAAGTGATTTTTTTTATATCTGATCTTCATCTCGCTCCCGAAAGGCCTGATATTACTCAGGCCTTTTTTACATTTTTGGAGACTACCGCCAAGGGCGCAGATGCGCTTTATATACTGGGCGATTTCTTTGATGCCTGGGTGGGTGATGACGACGATACGCCTGAATTTGCCGATATTACCCACAAACTGAAGCACTACCAGTCTCTGGGTTCATCCGTATTTTTTATGCACGGCAATCGGGATTTTTTAGTGGGGCAAGGCTTTGCGGCAAAAACCGGCGCACGCGTGCTCAAGGACCCTTGCTGTATTGATCTGTTCGGCACCAAGACCCTACTGATGCACGGCGACAGCTTATGCACCCAGGATGCAGAGTATATGGCCTTTCGCCAAATGGTGCGCAACCCCCAATGGCAGGCGACTATTCTGAGCAAGCCACTGGCAGAGCGCAAGGCTATCGCGGCGCAAATGAAAGCGACCAGCCGGTCCATGAACAGCCTAAAAGCTGAGGATATTATGGATGTAACGCCAGAGGAAGTGATCCAAACAATGGAACAACATCAAGCCCCCCTGCTTATCCACGGCCATACCCACCGGCCCGCCAAACATCAGTTGCTGATTAATGGCAGCCGAGCACAACGGCTGGTACTCGGGGATTGGGGTGCGCTGGGCTGGTATCTTTTGGTTGCTCAAGATCAATTGGCGCTTTGTTCGTTTAAAATTTAATGCGACAAAGCTTTAGCGGAATTGCCCAGCGACTAACGGGGCACTTGAAAAGCATACACTGTCATTTCAAACACGCGGTTATTGCGTCCCTGTACGCTCTACGTCGGCTCCTGCCGCCGAAGGTTTGAAATGACAGTGTATGCTTTTCTCTAAACTGAGTAGTAAGGGTTAAACTGGATTTTTACTTTGAGATGTAGACTGTAAACCCGCTAACACAGAGCCCTTGTTTATGAGGAGGGCTCATGCCATATAGACTTTTTTAGCAAAGTGCAATATATAAAAAGATATAGTCCGAATGATATATTTCGCGCCAATTCAATTGCGGTTATCATGCGCATGAATTATCCTAAAAACCGCAGTTGAACACAGAATTTGGGCTGAGAGATAAGGCTGCAAGACAAGGCGTCGCTCGCCGGCAATGGCCGTAGCCCTTGCCAAGAGTGACAACGCCGTATTGCGGCCTTAGATCCAGCCCAAATCTGTGTAGCGTTTTTTAACTCACCCTATGG
>JBCBZU010000349.1:0-3033 GCA_039815165.1 Pseudomonadota bacterium | reverse complement strand
CTGATTTAATTCTGGAAAATAAGGTTGTAATTTACGAGGTATACATATAGGTATTGACAGCCTGTTTGAAAGTCTTTTCAAATGCCCCGTTAGTCAGTGAAAGAACCTGAAAAATCATTTAAAATCGGGATATTACCGACCTATATCATTTCACTCTATGGATACGCCCCTATTGCACACGGCAAATCCTTATTTTGCAGACAAAAAATAAGACCCGCTTTAAGGGCAATTCAACTGAGTTTTCCAGGATAATTCCGCAATGGTTTTTTCTTTATTGATTAATGCTGGCCCTCAATCCGCCGCCAGTTACAGCGCCTACCAGTTTGTAAAGGCCTTGCTTGAACAGGGTCACGCTATTTATCGCGTATTTTTTTATTGCGATGGGGTTTATCACGGCTCAACTTTACATGTAGCCCCTCAAGATGAACTCAACCTCAGTGAGCAGTGGCAGTCCCTGGCACTGCAGGACAAAGTTATTTGTATTGCCGCGGGCTTAAAGCGCGGCATTATCGACGACGCTGAAGCTGCGCGCTATCAAAAGCCTGCATCCAATCTTGCGGCTGGTATGGATCTATCGGGTTTAGGCCAACTGGTGGATGCAGCTCATGCATCTGATCGAATGCTTACTTTCGGGGCTTAGCATGAACACTATTGACCGCTCTTCAATTACGCCTAAACCGACAGCAATCATGCTGCGCCAGGCCCCCTACGGTAAACCGCTAGCCAATGAAGCACTGGAGGCCGTATTAGGCTATGCCGCATTTGCTCAAGACATTAGCGTATTTTTTATTGGCGATGGCGTCTTTCAATTATTGCAAGAGCAAGATGCTGAAAAAATTGGGCAAAAGTCATTGGAAAAAAGAGTAAAGGCCCTAAGCTTATACGATGTGAAAAAACTCTATGTCTGCCAAAATTCGCTGGAAAAAAGAGGGTTATCGGCCAATGACCTTTGCGTCGATATCACTGTGGTCGACCCCGATACCCTTAGCCTGCATCTTCGCGAACAAGATACCTTGCTTAGCTTTTAAGGCGGCCATGACAAAAAGCATTCTCCACACCGTTAATCAATCGCCTTTCAACTCAGATACGTTGGCACAATGCATTGCCAGCTATCGTCCGGGTGATAGTATTTTATTGTTAGAGGATGGCGTCTACGCAGCATTGCTCAGCCACGCTTTTGTCGACCAATTAGCGGGCACCATTTGCTACGGGATAGAGGCCGATATCAATGCCCGCGGTTTACACAGACAAGCGCTAATGCCCTCTCTTCAACTCACCGATTACAAGGGCTTTGTGGCCCTTAGTGTTCAACATCCCTTGATACAGAGTTGGTATTAATCGCAATTTATTCGCTGTTTTTTTAGATGAGAGCGTCTCTAAAATTTGAATTCGTTGGCGCTTGTCCATCGATTAACAGGTGCAAACAGTACCCAACTTAACAACACTACCCGGATTTTAGGATTCACCATGGCACTGTTACTCAACGGGCAATCAATTGCCACCGACACAGAGGGGTATTTAAAAAATTTAGGCGATTGGTCAGAAGACATAGCCGAGGCGATAGCCAGGCAAGAAAACATCACCCTCAGCGACTCACACTGGGAATTAATTCATCTGGTAAGAGCATTTTATACACGCTATGCACTCTCCCCCGCTATGCGCCCTCTGGTTAACTACATTGGCAAAGAGCTGGGGAAGGAAAAAGGCAACAGTATTTATTTAATGCAACTGTTCCCCGATAGCCCGGCAAAGTTACTGTGTAAAATAGCCGGATTGCCTCGGCCTACAAATTGTTTATAGCCGTAAGGTTATTGAACTTGCATGAGGATAGCCTTGGCCTTAAACCCTATGCATCCCATACTTGCGCATTTTCTCAACAAGCGTTGTCCGTCTGATGGATAAACGCTCCGCAGC
The DNA here is from genome assembly GCA_039815165.1 of Pseudomonadota bacterium. Classification (GTDB taxonomy): domain Bacteria; phylum Pseudomonadota; class Gammaproteobacteria; order Pseudomonadales; family Cellvibrionaceae; genus CANLBN01. Next base: position 1,119 of record JBCBZU010000349.1, on the reverse strand, counting down.
CCGTGCGACAACGCCACCACTATCGTCCAGGGCTTGTTGTATTAGGCCTTGCTCAAGCCCGGTGAGGTATTCTTTTAAATCAATACCGGTTTCGGGCAATAAGGGCGTAGCATCTAAATTGAGCACACCGGGCACACTGGGCTCTTCGGGTGCTTGGGGAATATCAAACGCTTCGTCACTGACATCCACGTGGCGATATTTTGCCGGTAAATTGGCTGCACCGATCACGCCATAGGGGTGCATAATGGCCATGCGTTCCACTAAATTTGCCAATTCCCGAACATTGCCCGACCAATGGTGCTGACACAGTGACATAATGGCCGCCGAGTTAAAGCGTACCGATCCACGCTTTTCATTTTCAAGCCGGGCAGTGATTTCATTGAGCAGCAGAGGGATATCTTCTCTGCGTTCTTCCAGTGAGGGCATTTCAATAGGAAAGACATTAAGCCGATAAAACAGATCCTCGCGGAACTGACCATTCTCTATCATTTCTTCGAGATTGCGGTGGGTCGCGGCAATGATTCGCACATTGGTTTCTTGAGATTTATTGCTGCCCACTCGCTCAAAGCACCTCTCTTGCAGCACACGCAAAATTTTAACCTGCATATTCAGCGGCATATCGCCAATTTCGTCGAGGAACAAGGTGCCACCTTCGGCCATTTCAAAACGCCCTGCACGGGCACTGATAGCGCCGGTAAAGGCACCTTTTTCATGGCCAAACAGCTCGCTTTCCAAAAGCTCGGCAGGAATGGCGCCACAGTTAACCGGCACAAAAGGTCCGTTGCGACGAGGCGAATGGTAGTGAAGATTGCGGGCAACCACCTCTTTACCCGTACCCGATTGCCCTGTGACTAATACCGTGACATCTTTTTCAGCCACCTGGGCCATCATATCCCGTACCGAGCGTATCCTGCGACTGGTGCCCACTAAGCTGCGAAATAAATGGGGGGGACGGCGCGTCGGTTGGCGCTTGGCGGCCACTTGTGCCTCTTGAAAACACTGGGCGCGATAAAGCGTATCCAATAATTCGTTGTAACTGGGTGGTGAGTTAAGGCTGGCTATAATCTTTTGGCGAATGTCCGCACTGAGACTATCGCTTAGCCTGGCAGTGGAATCGCT
>JBCBZU010000488.1:0-1840 GCA_039815165.1 Pseudomonadota bacterium | reverse complement strand
TTAATAGTATCTTGGGTAATGATACCCAGTATTTTAGGTCGGGTTTCGGTTTGTATTTGTGGTGTGACAAATAACGCGTTTCCAGGCTGCTTGTCGAGAGACTTTTTCGCTTCAAATAAACTCGAAAGCTCAGCAATAGGCAATAAAGTATAACGCTGTGCCGGAATTTCCAGTAGATCAATCGATGCCTCTTCACCTAAAAGGCTGGGCCTACTCTGAGTGTTTGAGGCTTGTTCTGCGTCTTCAATCGTTTTTAACGCTAATGCCAAATCGGCTGCGCGCATCAATAAATACTCACTTTCAGTATCAACAATAAGCCACAGAGGGTTGCCGGAAATCAGGTTTTTTGCAGCCACCTGCGTAAGCTTGGGCAAGCTTATCACCAGGGATGTTTTCATGGCGCTGCGAACCCCAATATTACCCAGCAGACTTTGTATGGGGCCGACATCGAGCTGGGTGCCGCTAAGGTTTAATTGTTCAACAAAAATACCATCGCACTTATAGAGTTGGCGGGTAATAACGCAGGCAACCACAATAATTAACATGCTGGGGAAAATAATAGAGGGGTTGTAGGTGAGTTCCAGTACCGCCATCAACGCTGCTAGTGGAGCGTTCAATACAGCGCCCATCATGGCGGCCATACCCAGCAGTACATAGATGCCATTATTGCTAATGCTTTCAGGAAATATCCCATGACCAATAATGCCGATAATGCCTCCCAGGCAGGCGCCGATAAATAATTGTGGGCCAATTAAGCCACCCGGTATGCCCATGCTGATACTAAAGCTGGTTGCCAATAACTTTGCCAGGCCAATAGCCAGCAATAGGCTGAGGCTGAATTTACCCTCAAGGGTCATGGTGATGGTGTCATAACCAAGGCCTAAAATTTGCGGAAACATCAGCCCAATCATGCCTGTGACCAGTCCAGCCGCCATCACTCGCCAAAAAATGGGGTAGTGGCTAAAACGATTAAAGCCGAGCTGTAAGCGCATATAAAGCGTTGCAAACAGCGCAATGGCAATGCCTGCCACTATCATAAAGGGAATTTCCAATAAGCCGTGCAGCTCGGCGTCAGCCACCGTAAAAAAAGTCTCGCTGCCGAAAGTAGCGCGCGTGATTAATGCCCCGCATACCGATGCCATCATAATGGGAATAAATCCGGTAATGCTATAGCGCATTAACACCACTTCCATCGCGAAAATAACCCCCGCAACCGGTGTATTAAACGAGGCGGAAATCGCCGCCGCCACGCCGCAGCCAATCAGTGTGCTCAGGCTATTGTTGGGTAATTTGAGCCACTGGCCGATTAAGCTGCCGGTGCTGGCACCGATATGTATGGCGGGTCCTTCACGACCTACGGATTGACCCGTTACCAGGCTAAGCATGCCGCCTACAAACTGTACCGCCAGGTTAATGGCGGGCATTCTGCCTTGAAAGTTGTGCAGGCGTTCCAAGACATGGCCGACGCTGACATGGCGGTCGCGTGCTTTTAGTAAATGTAAACCTGAGCCAATGATGAGAGCGCCTGCAATCGGTAATCCAAAATGCCACCAGTGACTTAATCCTTCAAAGTTTTCGTTGTGTTCGGGCAGCAAGTGATCGAGGAACAATTCAATCCCATAGCGAAAGGCCACAATCAATAAACCCGCAGCGCAACCAATGACAATGCCAACAATAGTGAGCTGGGGAAGTGCATCAATATCCGCCAGGCGATGACGAAATCGCGTGAGTGTTTTTTGAATAAGGCCTCCGATTAAAGCCATGACTGAATTCCAAAGGTCCTAGACAAACACATAATAGGAGACCTTTGCACGGAAGATGATTTTGCTTTTAGGCAAGG
>JBCBZU010000466.1:0-2097 GCA_039815165.1 Pseudomonadota bacterium | reverse complement strand
CCATTATAGCTTGTTTATTGAAGCGTAGAATATCGCGAATCATTTGCCAATGCTTTATATTCAATAGATTGCGACGCTGAGCAAAGAGTGTATTTAGGTTTGCGCCGCTGTACTCCAGACCGGTATTTTCACACGTGACGCTAAAACCCATGGTGGTGGGCTGATAGTCAAGCCCTAACTGCTCTAGTAAGGTTTGAAAATTGGGGTAAGTCCAATCGTTAAACACAATAAAACCCGTGTCGATGGCATAGTTCTTACCCTTGTGGTGAACATCGATAGTTGCTGTATGACCACCTACACGATCTTCTGCTTCGAATACCGTGACTTCATGTTTTCGGCTAAGCACATAAGCAGCCGTCAAGCCGGAAATACCGGCACCAATAACAGCGATTTTCATCGTTATCCTAGAAAACTGAGTTGGATTGCTCACCCATGGAGTGAAACCACAAATGTTTGTAATATTTTGATTTTAAATGACTTTTCAGGTTCTTTCATTTAAGTTAAGCCGCCAACTGATTTTTTTAGGATTATGTAAACTTCAACTTATACCCGACTTGAGTCCACTGTTTTTTGGGTTTTATGTCGACGCATTCTAGGTGCCAGGAGTTTATACCAAAGGTAAGGCAAGTGGGAAAAGCACTTTAACAAAAAAGTGAAGCGCCAGGGGAAATTAACGAACATTTTTCGCTTATTCATACCCCTAACAATGCGCTCGGCGGCGGCCTCAGCGCTTATTAAAAAAGGCATGGGAAAATCATTGACGGAGGTCATGGGCGTTTTCACAAAACCGGGGCGGACAATGCTTAGATCAAATTGATCGGCGGGCAGATCCATTCTCAGAGATTTGAGGAAGTAGTCTGCCGCTGCTTTTGAGGCACCATAGGCCTCAGCTCTGGGAAAGCCCACCAGCACCGACAAACTGGTAATGCCGACAATATAAGGCTTATGCTTGGACCTGTTCAACAGCGGCATGGCTATCGCTACAGAATTCACCAAGCCCAGAAAGTTAACGTCGAATACTCGTCGATAGCGATCAGCATCTAAATCAAGCTCATTCTCATATTCCACTACACCTGCCGACATAATCAACACATCAATGGCCTCCACACGATCGGCCAGCCGCTGCTGAATATCAGTGCGTGCTCCACTGTCTGCGATATCTGCCGCTAAAGGCAGAATATATTGAGGGGCCTGGCTGGCTATTTCGTGAAGCCTATCTTGTCTTCGGGCACTGATAATAACAGTGGCGCCTAAATTCGCTAATTTTACGCTGAGACAGCGACCAATGCCGGAACTCGCACCGGTAATCCATACGGTTTTACCTTTCCACTGTTTTATTGACACTGTATCGATATCGCTCATCGTCTTAGCCACTGCTGGAGTTTAATTTCGATATTGGGTGATTGATAAGGCAAGCATAGACTTTGGCAATTGCAACAGTAGCTCAGGCGCCAGTGGCCTAGCGATTTTTCTCAAGACGGGATTTGATCATGCGGATAGCGCTGCCCATTAGTGGCAGCTTCTCATAGAGCATAGCACCCATATCGTAAAAATCTTCATGGGATTCAATTTTGTCAGAAAAGGTTATAAAAGTAGCGCCAGTCAGCTTAAGTGGCTGATTTTGTTTAATGGTGGGGTGCTTATAATGCATTTCCCACTTGTAGCAGGCGCGTGAGCCCATAATGACTTCATCCATAAAGTCAAAGTGACATGCGGTAAGGTTGCGGCACATACCCTCAAAATAGATCTTAAGGGGCTCGCGACCGCGAATCACGTGAATCGGATCAGTGAAGACCACGTCGTCTGCATAGATGGCGTCAAGTTCATCAAATGAGCGCTGATGGAACTCTTCGTAGTACTGCTTAAAGGCTAAAAGAGGACTTGGAGTTGGATTTTTCATGGTTCAAACTTGGATAGTCGCAATTATTGTAAGGTATTACGCCCAAAGTTCAGGTGTAGATCAGTTTAATAAGAGGTGATCCATAGCATAATGCTGCAAATAATCCTGCAGGACCAGCTCCAATAATAACTACCTCGCTCTTATCAGTTACATCAGGGTATTCTGGTAATTGAATCGGTTGTTCTACAAAATCTTCT
>JBCBZU010000384.1:0-2820 GCA_039815165.1 Pseudomonadota bacterium | reverse complement strand
AGGCTGGGAGTCAGTGGCGGGGCTCGCTCTGGCGGCTGGGTGTGATGGTTAGTATCGGCTTTGGCCGCCTTCTGTTTGAGATGTTTAAGAATCTGCTCGATTATGTCCGGATCCTCAATGCTGGCAATCACTTTGACATGCCCTCCACAGTGCTCGCAAACCTCAATATCAATATTGAAGACTCGCTTAAGTCGCTGCATCCATGTCATGGCGTGGTGCCGCTCTTCAGGGGTCTTATCGAGCCAGTCAGTATCGGCTGCTTCTGGTTTGTCAGGCTTTTTTCCGCGTTTAGCCGGTGTGACCTGAACACGGTGCTTGCTGTTTGGGGCGAAGACACCGTGGAATCGGGTAAGATTGGCGCGAGGCTTGGGTACCAGCGCGGCGAGCTTTGCGATAAAGTCCAAGGGCTCAAAGATGACGTGGGTCGACCTCAGCGCGCAACATGGGTCAGGTGTTCGGAGCCAGATGGATTTTCAAACATAGAAGTTAGCCATTTTTTTACAGATCCATACCAAGATATAGAAAACTTGCACTGGATTGAGCACACTGATAGCCAGTCTACACAAGGCGGTGTCTGCCATCTGATATTAGTTGCCGAGGATAGATCGTGGATGTTGCTCCACACAAACACATTTAGTGAATTTAAGATTGAGTTGCATGGGTCGAAGCAATTCATAGAAAAAGTAAGCAGCAATGCATAACAAGCCGCTTCTAGGGACAAACCTACGCTGCGCTTCTGTTTGCCCCAGAGCGGGGCGTTGAGGCTGTAGAAAAACTCTTAAAATACGCGGTTTTTTGATAAAATGAGGTGTCTGATATGGAGCAACCGCGATGGCCAATTTCAAGCCTTACGATTACAACCAGAGCACAATGGTTGTAATCAATTTTGAAGAGCAATTACAGCCCGGCACCTTCGAACATGCCATTCACTATCTTATAAGTGAACGGTTGGATCTAAGCATTTTCCACCCCAAGTACAAGAATGATGAGGGCGGCAGGCCAGCTTACGATCCTGCTATCCTTCTTAAGATCATATTGTTCGCCTATTCCAAGGGCATTACGTCCAGCCGCGAAATCGAATGGTGCTGTCAGACTAATATCATTTTCAAAGCCCTGTCCTGCGATACAGTGCCGCATTTCACTACGATAGCCAGCTTTGTCAGCAGTTATCCTGATGCCATTGAAGCCATATTTGAACAGATCGTATTGGTGTGTGATGAGGAAGGCTTGATTGGTAACGAACTGTTTGCCATTGACGGATGCAAACTGCCCAGCAATGCCGCTAAGGAATGGTCGGGTACGTTGGAAGAGCTGGCGCAAAAGCGCGACAAGATTAAAAAGAAGATGCGCCACTGCATCAAAGAACACAAAACGCTGGACCGGCGCCGATCCGATGATAAAGAACGGGCCAAGCGCTTGGCGCAGAGTATCGACACCCTGGACAACGCCTACCATAAAATCGACCAATTCCTAAAGACAGCCACTCCACGGATGGGGAAGGCGAAACAGCGCAAGGAAGTGAAGAGCAATATCACCGATGGCGAATCGGCGAAGATGACCACAAGCAAAGGCACCTTCCAGGGCTATAACGGCATTGCGGCCGTTGATAAAAAGCATCAAGTGATACTGGAAGCTCAAGCTTATGGCGAAGGCCAGGAATACCACACGTTAGCCCCCATGCTGGTGGGCCTGAAGCAACGTTACCAGCGACTGGGTTTGAGTGACGACATCTATAAAACGGGCACCCTTGTCACCGCCGATACCGGCTTTTGCAATGAACAGAATCTGCGTTATCTGAAAGACGAAAACATCAACGCCTATGTACCTGACAACCAGTTCCGTTCCAGAGACAAACGTCTGGCGGGGCAAAAGGAAAAGCACGGTTTGCGTCATCCGGGCACTCAGGGCCGGGGCGACATTTATCCGGCAAGCGCCTTTCACTTTAATGCTCAACGCAAAACCTGTGTCTGCCCGGAAGGCAATGCCATGTGGCTGCACAGCGAACGGAAGGATGCTAACGGCAATACCCAGCTTAACTTTGAAGGTCGACTGACGGATTGCCGAAACTGCTTGCGCAAGCACGAGTGCATGCACAATCCCGCGGCTGCAGATCATCGCAAGGGCCACGGGCGCCAAGTACTGTTTACTATTAAGCAGCGCCAGAGCGCCACGGATTGGATGAAGCGACGAGTGGACAGCGTCGCTGGGCGCTGGATATACAGCCACAGGATGTCAGTGGTGGAACCGGTGTTTGGCAATATTACCGCCAATAAAGGCTTAAAGCGTTTCAGCTTACGCGGAAAAAGCAAAGTGCAGGGGCAATGGCGATTGTTTTGTATGATTCACAATATAGAGAAGATAATGCGCTACGGTGCCATCGTTTAAGGCGTGTTATCCACAGAATGCTGACGCTAAGTCGGTATAATTGAGGGTTATGTTAAACCCATTGAATCGTTTATGATCAGATGATTCTGTATCATTTTACGCTGCGGATAACTCGCTGGTTGCTGGGTGGTTTTTCTACAGGGTCGTTATATGCCCGAAATCACGAAGTCCAAAGCTGCGATAATTTCGGAACGATAAGCAGAAAGGTCGTAAGCTTCTTTTCCGAGTGCAGACCTGTCTACGCCGGCAATTTGCTGAGTCATAGCAACGTAAGACTTCCCCTCAATGTCTATTAGTGGGCAAAGTTTGGTAATAGCCGATGACCTGGAGATCGAAGAAGGGCTCAATGGAATCACTATTGTGGTTCTAAGCTCTTCGAGAAGGTTTGATTGTATATCGAGTAATAATGGGTAGATCTTTTTCGTTCTATTGTTT
>JBCBZU010000118.1:0-6432 GCA_039815165.1 Pseudomonadota bacterium | reverse complement strand
TTCATCCAAACCAATAACAACTGTAGCACCAGTGGTTGTTAAGCCTGAGATCGATTCAAACACCGCATCGACAATACTTAATTGAGTACTACTGGCAATAATAAAGGGCAGTGAGCCCGCAAGACCCAGTACCGCCCAGAATAGAGCCGTAATCAAAAAGCCGTCCCGCGTTCTTAAATCCTGGTGACGTTTATACACCGGTAGCCAAATAGCTAAACCCGCCCCAAAAATAATCAGAAACGATAGCGCAAAAGCCTGCAAGGCTCGATCATCGTAAATAATGGACACGAGTGCGGGAGGCAGCAGGGTGATACTAAACAGCATCAATAATAAACCGAGAACACGACAAATAATGGCAAAGTGCATGGTATTCGCGCCCGTTAGAAAAATGAAAATCCGACTTGGAAAAGTTTTTCTACATATTTTGTTTGTCGCTTATCGACTAAGAAAACAATTACGTGATCGCCGTTTTCAACCACTGTGGAATCATGGGCAATTAACACCTCTTTGCCTTTTTCGGTCTCTCGAAGAATTGCGCCAATGCTGGCGCCCTCGGGTAAGTCGACTTCTTCAATGGTTTTGCCAACCACATTTGAGCTATTTTCGTCACCGTGAGCAACCACTTCAATAGCCTCCGCAGCACTCCGCCTCAAGGAGTGAACGTTGACCATATCGCCACTGCGCACATGGGATAGTAAGCTGCCCACCGTTGCCTGCTGGGGCGAAATGGCAATATCGATGTCGCCGCCCTGAATCAAGTCTACGTAGGCGGGATTATTAATCAGAGTCATCACTTTTTTGGCGCCAAGGCGTTTAGCAAGCAGTGATGCCATAATGTTGGCTTCATCATCGTTACTGACCGCAATAAATACATCGGTTTCTTCGATATTTTCTTCTAATAGTAAATCCTGGTCCGATGCGCTTCCCTGTAAAACCACGCTGTAATTTAATTCTTCGCTGAGTCTTTTACAGCGCTCCGCACTCAGCTCAAAAATTTTAATTGAGTAACGGCTTTCGATTTTTTTGGCCAGGCGAAGACCAATGTTACCGCCACCGGCAATCATAATACGCTTGTAGGGTTTTTCTGAGCGGCGCATCTCACTCATTACCGCACGAATATTTTTGCGTGCCGCAATAAAAAACACCTCGTCGTCGACTTCAACCACGGTATGGCCTTCTGGCATAATGGCCTGGCCGTTGCGATAAATAGCCGCCACTCGGGTATCGACATTGGGCATATGCTGTCGCATAAAGCGTAACTCTTGACCAACCAAGGGGCCGCCGTGGTAGGCCTTAACCGCAACGAGACGAATCGCGCCTTCGGCAAAGTCCAATACTTGTAGGGCACCAGGGTTTTCAACCAAGCGGAAGATATATTCAGACACCAGTTGCTCTGGGCTAATAATTACATCCACGGGTGAGTGTTCATCGCGAAAAAGTTTGTTTTTATATTGAGAAAAGACAGATGCACGAATACGGGCAATTTTTGTCGGGGTGCGATACAAGGTGTAGGCCACCTGGCAGGCGACCATATTGACTTCATCATTGACGGTAACGGCAATTAACAGATCGGCGTCTTCAATATTGGCCTGTTCGAGAATATCAGGATGTGAGGCATGGCCTTGAACAACGCGTATATCGAGGCGGTCTTTTAGTTCGCGAAGGCGCTCAGTGGAATGATCAACAACGGTAATATCGTTTTTCTCTCGCGCCAAATGCTCCGCAATGCTTGAACCTACCTGGCCGGCCCCGAGAATGATTATTTTCATTGTATAAAACCTTGTTATACCTTTAATATTCGAGCGTAGTAAAATCCATCATGGCCATTGTTCTGAGGCAGTAGCTGACGCCCAATGGTTTGCGCTATCCCCCAGCAAGCGTCTATCTTATCTTCTTTGGCGTCGTCATGCTTTGCCAAAAAGGCTTCCATTATACGGGTATTTTCTTCCGGTAAAATTGAGCAGCTTGCATAGACCAGTATACCGCCTTCTTTTAGCAGGGGCCAAAGTGCCTGCACCATCTTTGTTTGTAAGCGGCAGAGAGTCTTCACTTGCTCAGCGTCTCTGAGCAATTTAATGTCGGGTTGGCGGCGAATAATGCCGGTAGCCGAACAAGGGGCATCCACTAAGATGCGATCAAATGGCTCGCCATCCCACCACTGCTCTGGGCAGGTAGCATCACCGTGACATATCTCAGCGTTGATATGTAGACGTGTTAAATTCTCCTCTACTTTTATAAGTCGACGCGGCTCGATATCCACCGCAAACAGCTTGGCGAGATCGGTTTGATGCTCAGCAATATGCGCGGTTTTACCCCCAGGGGCGCAGCAGGCATCTAATACCCGTAAATTAGGCTTTAGCTTTAACAGATAAGCCGCCAACTGCGCCGCCTCATCCTGCACGCTGATGCCGCCCTCGGCAAATAGGGGTAGGCTGGTGACCGCTTGAGCCTGTTCGAGATAAATACCGTCTGCACTGTGCAAGGCAGATCTGGCTTGAATATTTTTTTTCTCAAGCTGCTCAAGGTATTGGTCGCGGGATAAACATTGACGATTGACTCTTAAAGTAAAGGGGGGATGTTGGTTGTTTTGCTCAAAAATACTATCACAATGCTCAGGCCATGCCTGGCTTATTTTTTTTGCCAGCCAGACCGGGTGTGCGTGCGGTAAACTCTGTTTTGCCTGATCCAATAAAGGTCCCTGCTCTCTCTGAAAACGCCTTAAGACAGCGTTGATTAATTTCTTTGCCCAGGCTTTATGTAGCGCTGAAGCAAGACTGACACTCTCGTTAATGGCTGCATGAGCCGGTGTACGCATAAAAGCCAATTGGTAAAAACCCAGCAGTAAAGTCGCTTCTATGTCCGCATCTTTTGTTTTCAGCGGCTTGCTTACAAGTTGTGTTAACACTGTGCTGAGTTGCGGATACCAGCGGCAGCAGCCAAAACAGAGCTCGCGCACAAGACGGGAATCCTGCGACGATAATTCAACGGTATAAAGCGGTAACAAACTGGCTAATGAGCCTTGCTGTTGCAATAGCTGGGCGATAATGTAAGACGCCACTAAACGTGGCGAAGCAGAAATAGAGGCTTTACTGATGGGCAAAGTGCGCACCTATTGGGAAGCTGTCACTGTATCCGTTGATGATATCAATAATAGACATAGGTTTTTTGCCCGGCACTTGCAGTTGTAAAATTCGCAAAGCCTGTTGGCCACAGCCAACCAATAAACCACTTTCATCAAGGGCGAGTATCTCACCTGCATCAAAGGCTTGTGTGGTATTTTCTACCTGACTTTTGTAAATTTTTATACGTTGGCCATTGACAAAACTGTAGGCAATGGGAAAAGGATTATACGCGCGAATACTGCGCTCGACGAACACCGCCGCCTTTGACCAATCGATCAAAGCTTCCTGTTTTGAAATTTTTTCTGCGTAATTGGCTTGGCTGTGGTTTTGTTTTTGTGGCCGTAAGCTGCCTGACGGCAACTGTGACAAAACCTCTAATAACGCTGGAGCACCCAATTGCATTAGCTTATCGTGCAGGCTGGCGGAGGTTTCATCGGGATCAATCGCACACTCTCTTTTTAACAGCATATCACCGCTATCCAGGCCGACATCCATTTGCATAATGGTAACACCCGTCAAGTCATCGCCGGCCGCCAGTGCCCGTTGAATCGGCGCAGCACCACGCCAGCGGGGAAGAATGGAGCCGTGCACATTGAGGCAGCCAAAGCGCGGAATCTCCAGCACCGCCTCTGGCAATAGTAAACCATAGGCAACAACAACCATCACATCGGCCCGGTGTTCAGCCAAAAGCTGCTGTGTGGCTTTATCTTTTAGGCTCGGGGGCTGTAGAACCTTGAGTGCATTGGCCATGGCTAATTGCTTAACTGCACTGGGACTCAGCTTTTTTCCGCGGCCTGCGGGACGATCAGGTTGAGTATAAACCGCAATAATTGTGTGATGAGAATTTATCAATGCTTGTAAGTGGTGAGCGGCAAACTCAGGCGTACCCGCAAAAATAATGCGCAAGCCATTAGAAGACATAGGACTTTTCCTGCTTATTCTTGAGCTCGATGCTGTTTTTCCAACTTTTTACGGATGCGATTGCGCTTTATCGATGAAATATAGTCGACAAAGAGTTTGCCATTGAGGTGGTCAATTTCATGCTGAATACAGACCGCCAGCAGCCCTTCCGGCTCCAGTGTAAAAACCTCGCCCTGCTTATCCAGGGCCTCAACGCGGACTCGCTTGGGGCGTTCAACGCTTTCATAAAAACCCGGTACAGACAGGCAGCCCTCATCGTAGCTCTCGGGCTCTTGATCCAGCACCGTGATTTGCGGGTTAATAAAGACCAGTGGCTCATTTTTATCTTCTGACACATCGATCACAATAATGCGCTGGTGGACGTTGACCTGTGTTGCCGCCAGGCCAATGCCTTTGGCATTGTACATAGTCTCAAACATGTTTTCGATGACTTGGCGAATGTTGTCATCCACCTGTGCAACAGGCTTTGCCGGTGTGCGCAGACGCGGATCGGGGAATTCTAAAATTTCGAGTGTTGACATGGGCTTCATTCAAATTACATCATTAATGCAGCTTAGGTAAGGTCGATTGTGACAAACTTCTAGTAAAAAGCGAAGATTCGACCCTAAGACTATGATGATACAGGATTTGATGCTATAAATGCAGCCAGTACTAATAGAGTTTTAGCGTCTATGGGCTATCCTTAGTCACTATATAAACCTATAAAAGAGCATCCTGGCCTGACCATGATGACGCATTTGATTTGATAACAGAAACGATAACCGTATGTTGATAACAATAGGCCTCGACCAAAACAGGATCGATTCGATGAAAATAATACTTTCCCGACTTTTTGCCACTTTGGTTTTCACACTGGCAACTACTGTGGCCGTACATGCACAAAACTCCTTTCAGGAGGACTACCCTGATCGCTACGTGGTCAAAAAAGGAGATACCTTATGGGATATTTCTTCATTATTTCTTCGATCTCCCTGGTTATGGCCCGAAATATGGCACATTAATCCCCAAATTGAAAACCCCCACCTGATCTTTCCCGGCGATGTGATTAGCCTTGTTTATATCGATGGCCAGCCCCGTTTAACCGTTAACCGCACTGTTCGCCTGCTACCGCCCGGCACTGAAAAGTTGACCCCACAAATACGTAGTTCTGATATTACCGATGCCATACCCGCGATTCCACTGGATCAAATCAATAGCTGGCTATTGCGCAACCGGGTAGTAGAGCCCGGCCTGATGGAAGCCTCGCCTTATGTTATCGCCGGTCAGGAAAAGCGCTTAATTCTCGGCGGAGGTGATCGGCTTTATGCCCGAGGTCAATTTGCGAACAATATTCCCAACTATGGTATTTACCGCCGCGGGGTGAATTATGTAGACCCCAACACCGGTGAGATCCTGGGTGTTCAAGGTATTGATGTGGGTGGTGCCAACATGCGGGCATTAGACGGCGAAGTAGCCACTTTGACTGTGACCCGGTCCACTGGCGATGTCCGCTTGGGTGACTCCATCTTACCTGTCGAAGAGCGGCAAATTGATCCCACTTTCTTTCCCTCTGCTCCCAATGAAGATATCAAAGCTGAAATTATTGGCATTGAAGGTGGCGTCAGCCAAGTGGGACTATTGAGCGTTGTCGCCGTCAATGTGGGTCGAAGAGACTCTGTTGAGCCAGGCAATATATTGGCTATTTATAAACGTGGAGAGGTGATTTACGATAAAAAGGCGGAAAAACGTCAAGATCGTGAAGTACGTCTGCCTGATGAGCGCTCAGGAATGATGATGATTTTTCAAACATTTGATAAGATGAGTCTTGCGCTAGTGCTAAAAGCAGACCGAGGCATCGTTTTAGGTGACTATGGGCGCAAACCCTGACAAAAACCCATAACCGTATTTCAGGGATGAAGACTATGATAAATAATACGACATTTTACACATTACTACTCTCTCTGCTGCCGGGCATCGGCCCCGGCCGCATCTGGGCGTGGCAGGAAATTTACGGAACACCTGAAAAGATCCTGCTGGCCGACCCGGATACCCTACCTAAAATCACCTACAACGCCAAAGTCTCTCTAAGGCAATTTCATTCACAAGGTGAAATGAGCCCGCTTGCGTGCAAAGGCTATCAAGTTCTGGAAAGTTTGGAAAGACAACAGGCCACCTTATTAACAGCCTTCGACCCCGATTATTCAGGACTGCTGAAAAAAATTTATCGTCCTCCACCCTTATTGTTTGCCAAGGGCAATATCCAACTTTTATCTCTTCCGCAAATTGCCATTATCGGAACCCGAAACCCCACCCGCTCAGGCCTGGAAAATACCCGCCTGTTTGGCAAATACCTTGCAAAAGGGGGATTTGCCATTACCAGCGGTTTAGCCTTGGGGATTGATGGCGCAGC
>JBCBZU010000435.1:0-2399 GCA_039815165.1 Pseudomonadota bacterium | reverse complement strand
TAAAAATTTGGTCTGCTGCCTGTTCTTCCGGTCAAGAGCCCTATTCACTGGGCATGCTAATTGAAGAATTTAAGGAAAGACATCGCTTTGTTAAATCCCTGGAAATTACCGCCACAGATCTATCCAGCAAGATTTTGGAGAAGGCCAAGCTAGGCCAGTATGATTACTTATCCATAGGTCGCGGCCTGTCGCAAGAGCGACTAAACAAGTTTTTTACCAGCACCTGCCAAAAGCAATGGACGATTAAACCTGCTATTCGTCGCTATATTCAGTTTCAGCCGATCAATCTACTGGACTCATACGCCAATCTGGGAAGATTCGATATTATCTTTTGTCGCAATGTATTGATTTATTTCACCAAAGAAACAAAGTCAGATATCTTGCGAAGAATGCATCAATGTCTGAATCCCGGTGGCTTTTTGTGTCTGGGTTCTTCTGAAGGTTTGGGCGATGTGTCTTCTCTATTTACGATGGTGAATTGTAATCCCGGCTTGATTTATCAAGCTAAAGAATAATAAGCTCAGCGTATTTGCTGTAAGTTGCAAGTGATAGCTTATAAATAAAAATAAAAAACGACTTTGTCTGCTGTTCTATTTGCCGCGTTGCTGCGGTTAATTTTTGCCGCTTTTCCTTATTGAAAAATAAAAAATATTGAAAATCAATGCCTTAGGGGCTTGCTATTGTTGGCACGAGCCTTGCTGTATTTACACTGTAGTTATGCTATTCAGTATCACAGTGATTATTCAGGCAATCGTTTATGGCCCTTAGTTTTGACAGAGCACTCGGTATTCACCAGCAGGCCTTACAGGTTCGTACCCAAAGAGCCCAAGTGCTTGCCAATAATTTAGCCAATGTCGATACCCCGAATTACAAGGCGCGGGATGTGGATTTTAAATCAATTTTACGCGGTGAAGCGCAAGCACAGTCGCTATCGACCTCGGTGAATGCCACCCATGCAAAGCATTTTGCAGGCCAGCGCATACATCAAGATACAGGCACTCTGTACCGCATCCCGCAACAGCCATCTATTGATGGCAATACCGTAGAAGAGCAGGTAGAACACTCTGCATTTATGGAAAATAATATGGCGTTTCAGGCCAGTTTTACATTTTTAAACAGTAAGTTTAAAGGCTTGCTTAGAGCGGTAAAAGGTGAGTAATTATGTCGTTAAATAATGTATTTTCTATTGCCGGTTCTGGTATGAATGCTCAAAGCATTCGCTTAAATACCACGGCCAGTAATCTTGCCAATGCAGATGCCGCCGCATCCAGCATAGACGAAACCTATCGCGGCCGTCACCCGGTATTCGCAGCGCTCAATAGTGACGCCTTGAATTTTGATGTAAAACATGACGATGCCAATATCGGTGTTCAAGTGCTGGGCATTGTTGAGAGTGAGGCATCGTTGCAGGTGCGCTATGAACCGCAACACCCGCTGGCAGACGAGGAGGGCTATGTTTACTACCCCAATGTCAATCCGGTAGAAGAAATGACCAATATGATATCGGCTTCACGCTCATTTCAAATGAATGTTGAGGTATTGAATTCAGCCAAGCAAATGATGCAGCGGGTGCTCACTCTTGGGCAATAGCAATGCGCCGATAAGTCGGAGATCTAATGATGACTGATATTAATAGCAACCCTTATTTAAACAGCCTAACACTTGAATCACAGCAACAGCAAGCCAGCGCGACGGCAAGCACCGATGATTCGCTGGGGCAAGATGTCTTTTTAGAACTGATGATCACCCAGCTCGAAAATCAAAGCCCGCTGGACCCCCAGGATAACTCTGAATTTGTGGCGCAACTGGCACAGTTTAGCTCGGTTGAGTCATTGGATAAACTCAATAATAATTTTGAAGATTTTGCCTCGAATATGCTTTCCAATCAGGCTTTGCAGGCCTCTTCACTGGTGGGCAGCTCAGTGGCAGTGCCCAGCAGCAATGCGCAGCTCTATCAAGATAGTTTTGTCGGTGGCAGCATTGATATTCCCGCCTCTACCGGCGATATCACTATGAATATTTATGCTGAAAATGGCGGCTTAGTTGAAGAAATTCCCCTGGGCGCGCAGCCAGCAGGTGAGTTGGCGTTTCGCTGGGACGGCAACCGTATTGAGGTGAATGGCGACTTGCTCGAGTGGGCAAGCAGTAATCCTATCGCTTCCGGAAATTTTAGATTTGAAGTCATTGCCTCACAAAACGGTGAACCCCAACAATTGGAAACCGCATTGACCGCCAACGTCAATAGCGTCACCGTCGATAGCAATAATCAACTGGTGTTAAATTTGGCGGGCATAGGGCCGGTCAGTATTGACGATGTTAAGCAGTTTAATTAAATAGCGCCTTAGTGTGTATTAATAAAACCATAACCGCCGTTAACCGGTGCCTTTATGGTGGCAGAC
>JBCBZU010000217.1:0-4583 GCA_039815165.1 Pseudomonadota bacterium | reverse complement strand
TTGATGGCGACCGTACCAGGGGTTAAGGTGATGGAATTGGCATAGATGACTTTACCTACTTCCGTCTTTTGGCACGCAGGAACAGCTTTCAAAATAGGGTTAATCGGTAGCGAGGGTTGTACGATACGCTTAATGACCTGAATGTTGGAAATCAATACTTCGACAATTAACCAACAGCAATAGCGTAAAAAAGGCAACAGGCGAAAAGCCAGCGGTTGCCCTTTATGCATCAACACTTGCATATTGGTGGCTAAAACACAGACGATGGCAATGGAAATCAAACCCAAAATCAACAGCAAGGGTTTAAACATTCCTGAAAACAACAACCAAAACAGGGTCAAAGTAATCATTAAGCGGTAGAGTTGTAATCGATGCATTTATGATAGGCTCAAGTAAAGTAAATCTATTATTGTGACCAGGGCATGCCTTAAGCCACTGGCGCTTGCAGCGGACAGTTATCGCTCCATCTCTCCATAATCCATCGCTCCATAAAAAGTAGCGCTTGACAGGCCCCAAGATACAATGCCCAAGATACAATGCTTTTGACAATTCTTTTGAAAATGCTGACTTTAGCAAAATCAGTAGAAGTTCGTCTAGGAAAACACTGCCAAGTTAAGCGCTTACCGCTTCGCCTGGTCAATATCATACCAATAACGTCGACTTTTCTGTCTTTCACGGCGAACGATCATTTTTTGTTCAGCGGCAATAATAAAGCGAAGCGCACCGTGCTTACCGGTATGATGGATTGTCGACCCTGCCTGGCGATAGCGCTCAACAATAGCGGGGTGTGGATGGCCGTAAGGGTTGTAAAAGCCAGCGGCAAAAACCACGTGCTGAGGCCGCAGATGCTTTACCCAATCCATGTGGGAGGAACTGCGACTGCCATGATGCGGAACTAATAAAACATCTATATCCTTAGGTAGGCTTGACAGTAATTGCGCTTCTACACTTGTATCAATATCACCTGGCAATAGAAAAGTGTGGCCATTGTAATCTATCAGTAATACACAGGATCGATTATTACTGTTGCTATGTGTTTGCTGCAAATAAGACTCTGTGGGCCAAAGGATCTTAAAAGACACCGCATTCCAACGCCAAGCCTGGCCCGCCACACATTGCGAACCGTCAACTCTGTTGGGCTCTCCCGTTACAATCTGCTCTACGCTCACCCGCGACAGCAACCCTGCTTTGCCCCCAACATGGTCGCTGTCGCCATGACTAAGGATGAGTTTATCAATGACAGGTCGCCCACTTCTTAACAAATAAGGCGCGACAATATGCTCTCCACTATCAAAGCGCGAGCTAAAGCGAAGACCCACGTCATACACTAAACTGTGTTCAGGGGTTTTGGCGACAATTGCCGTACCTTGACCTACCTCAAAAAAAGTAAGCGCAAAAGCCACATGAGAACGAGCGGGTAATACCAGAGGCAGACAGCATAACAAGCCCATACAATAACGTCTAGGAATGCCCTTGGGCGACAGCATCACCGCGATGCCAACCATCCCTGGAAGCAGTTGCCATAAATCGAGGGCACCGCGATCAAAAAACCAAAATCCAGGAAGCATATGCATAATCCACTCTAGAAAATGGAATAGAGACGCTAAACCATATATTGCCAGTGTTGCACTTAATTCAGAGAGTACCGGCGACAAGCCTAGAGTCATTAATGCAATAAACAATAAAGGAACAATCACTAAAGAAATAAAGGGAACCGCTACGCTGTTGGCAATGGGTGAACTCAGGCTAAATCCACCCAACAATAATAAGCTGGGTATTAACAAGCCTAAAGTGATGACCCACTGCGCCTTAAATAATCCCGCTAAATACAGGCCAGAGCGGCGCAGGGCGGCGGCTTTTTTATCCCTTGGATAAGCACTAAAACAGTAGAGCAAAATAATCACCGCTGAAAAAGACAGCCAAAAACTGGAGGAGTGTACCGCCAGCGGATCTAAAATGGCTATAAGCAACAGGGCAATCACCACAAATAGCCAGGGTTGTGAAGTCGATCTTAAAAACCAAAAAATGTGAACCAATATCACCATAATACAGGCTCTTTGGCTAGATAAGCTAAACCCAGAAAGCATGCTATAGCCGAGTGCAAATGCAATAGAACTCAGGTGAGCGAAGGCCATCCCTGCATTGCTTTTGGTTATCCACATCCATAAAAAAACCCAGGGTTTGGCAAAGAAAAAACCCATAATTGCCGACAGGCCAATATGCAGGCCTGAAATTGCCAGCAGATGAATAGTCCCGGTATCACGCAGCAACACCCATTGCTGATGAGTAATAAAACGTTTGTCACCGGTTAGCAAACCTAAGAAAGGACCTATAGTCTGATGAGAGGTAAAATAAGCACTAAAATGTTCGGCTAGACTAGCGCGCTTACAGTCTATTTTGTGTAGGGAATACCATAAGCGTTGCTGACATCGATTATAAAGCACTGTATTAGCAGGATCTTTTTTAACATAGCCCGTAGCAACAATGCCTTTTTGCAAAAGAAAGCGCTGGTAGTCAAAACCACCCGGATTGACAAAACCCCTTGGGCGCCTGAGCTTAACCGAAAGTTGAACCACATCACCTGTCGCCAATTTTAGATGACCATCTTTTTGAATAAGTCCATGCCTATACCAGGACAAGGATAATTTTTTATTGAGAAGATGTGCAACTTGTTCCTGATCTGCTTGGTCCTGGTCTGCTTGGGCGGCCTCTATTTTATTAATTAACAACTCAAAACGTAACACTTTTTCGCGATGCTCAGGCAAACCAACCACGACTCCCGTCACGACAAAAGACTGTCCGCTTAACGCTTGTGGCAACTGTCCCATGATCACGTAATGGCCAAACAAACTACCGTACAATACGCCAAGCAATAAGCAGACTGCGCGATATCGCCTCAAGTAGAATGCCAGCGGCACCAGCAAGCCAACAACCAGTAATAAAGCAGGTGGCGGGAGTCTGGGAAAAAAGCTAACGGAAAAAATGCCGACAGTGGCAGCGAGTAGATAGTGCATTATTCATCCATGAAAACAACAATTTTTATTTAGCTTACAAGCTTTAATAAGCCAAGTAAAGAATTGCTTAAAACATTACTATTCTATGCACAATACAGCAACTCAGTTGTCGGCTTTCCAGTAAATAGGGGTAATCCACGAACGCAAGTGTTTGGGATAATGGCAAAATCAGACAATCAATAAGGCCAACAGCTATCGTCAGAGTCATAAACGCCTTGCCAAACCCGCCTCAAGCATAAGCGGAGACGGTTTATCATTAGATAATCCGCTAAGTGGCGTCTGCCTGGTACTCTACAGCCTAATACTCTACAGCCTGGCAATCTACAGCGCTTCCAACTACAAACCCCAGCTTTAACCCTCAGTCAATTCTTCTAACGCACTAATGAGTTCCTTTTCAGTAAAAGGTTTGCAAAGAAACCCTCTTGCGCCATGCTCTAAGGCTTCTATGCCTGTGGCTTTGTCGGATAACGCGGAAACCACCAAAATTAACACATCTGGATTGTGGTCTATCAGATGTTTTATACACTCAATTCCATCCATTTCGGGCATGGTAAGATCCATTGTGACCACGTCGGGTGAAAAATGCTTAAACAATTTTAAGGCTTCCACACCATTGGAAGCACTTGCGACCACATCAAATTTTTTTGTTTTAAGCTGACAACGCTCTATTTTACGACGAATAATATTAGAATCATCAACCACCATTAGCGTGTACATCGTGTACATCGGTAACACCCCTATCAAGCAGCTTGCTGCTGTAGAAGTGCTGTCGGGAAGCTAACAATAAATTGACTGTAGCGACCTGATCGACTGCTCACAGAAATTTTGCCTTTGTGCTCTTTGATATTTTTCATTATGACATCCATCCCCGCACCACGACCCGCATTTTTATCAATGCTGACGGCTGTCGAAAATCCGCTAGAAAATATCAGCGATAATAATTTTTTATTGTCCCAGCTTTCCAATTCTGTCTCCGACCAGTGCCCGGATTGAATCGCTACCTGGCGAATTTTGTCATAATCAAAGCCAGCACCATCATCTCTAATTGCCAACTCAATATTGCCATCCGGGGTTTTTGATAAGCGAATATCAATGCGGCCCTGAGTATATTTCTCTAAATTCATCCTGTCTTTAGGTAACTCTATTCCATGGACAACAGCGTTTTTAATGAACTGGATGCAAATGCTGTTGATTGTCCTCTCTAACTCTTTTGGAATAGCCACCTCAGACAAACCACTGGCCACCAGCATTACCTGCTTACCGTAGTCTTTAGAAAGATCATCTACAAGTTTAAACAAATGACTCCATGATTTATTGTTGATACTGTTTTTCTTGATTTGTTTGGAAGAGCTGTTGAAGCTAGACAGCTTACCCACTAAATCCGTGATCGATTGCGCATGGCTAATCATCTTATCCAAGCGAACAGTTAATGATAGAAAATCCTGACCACGTACTGACGGTGCTGCCCGCATTTCACTTAATTCTTCTTCAAAGTTATGGGCCATGTCGGTAAACTCTTTTAAATCCAAGGCACTGGATTCACCCTTAACATTATGAATATGAACAAAT
>JBCBZU010000160.1:0-5670 GCA_039815165.1 Pseudomonadota bacterium | reverse complement strand
AGTCACTATAGACTTCGGGCCGAATTTAAAATTTGGCATCAGGGCTGTGTTGCTCACTATGCGATGACACACCCGGAAACCAAAAAGCCTGTGTTTATCACTGACTTTCCCGTAGCCAATCTAGCCATTAATCAATTAATGCCGCCCTTACTTGAGGCGATAAACACCAGCGACATATTGCGGAAAAAATGTTTTCAGGTGGAGTTTCTCAGCACCCTTAATGGCGACACGCTGATTACCATGATTTATCACAAACCGCTAAGTGAACAATGGATAGCCGCCATTACGCCCGTGCAAGAAAAGCTAAATACGCCGATCATTGGCCGTAGTCGCAAGCAAAAGCTGGTGCTGCAACGCGATTATGTTAACGCAACACTGAGGATATTGGGCAAGGACTATCACTACAAACAAATAGAGGGCGGCTTTACTCAACCGAATGGCGCCGTCTGTGAACAGATGATTACCTGGGCGCTAGAAAACAGTCGCGAATTCAACGGTGATTTACTTGAATTGTATTGTGGTAACGCTAATTTTACTCTACCCTTGGCACAAAATTTTAATCGCGTTATGGCAACAGAACTGTCTAAAACCTCTGTCCGCGCCGCGCTGGAGAATGTCAAAACCAATAATATTGACAATGTGGCGCTTGTGCGCATGTCTAGCGAAGACTTTGTCAAGGCTATGGATAAGGTCAGAGTTTTCAGACGACTGAACGATATTGACCTGGATGGCTATCAATTTTCAAGCGTCTTTGTTGATCCCCCGCGCGCCGGACTTGACGAGGCAACAGTAGCAATGATTCAGCGCTTTGAGAATATTATTTATATTTCTTGCAATCCCGATACCCTGGTTAACAATTTACGCACCTTAATACAAACCCACGACGTGCGCGCGTTGGCGGCTTTTGATCAGTTTCCTTATACAGACCATTTAGAATCTGGTGTGATCTTGTCTATGAAAAAAAATAAATGACGCCACTAGCGGTTAACTGGCAAGCACTCACGGCAGTAAAAACAGTTTACAGTGTTTGTCAAAACCGCCTGCCCTTTATACGTTGCGCAGCATCCAGTACAAAGTCCTTAAACTTATATTCTGTGGCATCACGCTCTTTATCGAACTGAAGCTTTTCTTTTTTGGGCAATCGATTCCAGGCATCGAGTATGGGAATATGGGCAGTGGCGTCGGCCAACTGAAAGAAAGCGTTAAATTCTTGCTTATCCTCATCAGTGATATCGAGATTACCCATTAGCACACTAATGCGAATAGCGCCCTCTGTCATGCTTAGCTGTTCATCAATTAAACCTTGGGCAAGCACTTGGATACTGTTATTCAGGTACTGCTGGTGTTCTTGTTTCTGCGTTTCCAGCGCCTGTAGCCCCCGCCGCTTTTTTTCTTCCATAGCGCGCACTTTCGTTTGCAAATTCCACGCAATAGCCGCAAGCGCTATAACGATAATGATACCCGTGCCAAGCAATAGAGTTGTCATTCTTTTTCCACATCAAGTTCAGGAATACGAGAATTGTCTTCACCGGCAGCAGTATCCGCCTGCGGCAGGTCGGTGTCGTCATTTGAAGGATCAATATTTAGCTTACGTTTTGTCTTTGCGCCTAGATGACGCAATTCTTCTATCCTTTTGACGACATTACCACGACCGCTCACTAAACGTTTATGCACTGTATCAAAGCTTTGTTGCGTTTTTTGCAACTGTGAACCCACATCATTCAGTGCATCAATCACCAAGGCAAATTGATCGTAAAGGCCCCCGGCTTGCTGAGCAATTTTTTCGGCATATTTATGCTGCTTATGATAGCGCCAGAGATTGGCAACAGTGCGCAATGTTGCCATTAAAGTGGTTGGGCTGACCAGCACTATCTGTTTATCGTAGGCTTCTTTAAATAGAGCGGGCTCGGTTTGCAAGGCCAGCATAAAGGCCGCCTCTACCGGCATAAAAATAAAGACAAAATCAAGGCTTTGAAGACCGGTAAGTGATTCATAATTTTTTTGGCTTAAGCTGCGGATATGCTGGCGAACAGAGGCTATATGGGCCTGTAGTGCTCGCTGTTGTTGGCGCTGGTCGTCAGCATTTACATACTGATGGTAATGAATGAGGGACACCTTGGCATCAATCACCAGCTGTTTATTTTCGGGCAGGTAGATGACGACATCGGGATTGCGACGTTTGCCATCGTCGCCATCCATCGCCACTTGGGTGGCATATTCACGGCCCTTCTGTAGTCCCGACTCCTCTAACAAACGCTCCAGCACCACTTCGCCCCAGTTACCCTGAGTCTTATTATCGCCTTTCAAGGCGAGGGCAAGACTGAGCGCATCCTCACCTATTTTTTGGGTTTGCTGTTGCAGCTCGCCAATTTTTCCTATAAGTTGATTGCGTTCAGCACTTTCTTTTTGGTAAACATCGGCCACTTGTTGTTTAAAATCCGTAATTTGCTGCTTAAGCGGGTCTAATGATTGTTTTAGCGTAGTTTGGTTGTGCTGCTCAAATTGCTTTTGCTTATTGTCGAAAATGCGATTAGCGACATTTTCGAATTCCTGCCCTAGCTGTACTCGCGCTTCTTTTAGCAATTGCTCCTGCCCACTGAGCTGGTACTGCACTTGCCCATATTGGCCTTTAAGCTCAGCCAGTTGTTCGCGAGTGAGGTACATTTGTTCGCGTAATGCGCTATAATCGCGCTCTTTGCGGGACAGTTGCCGCCTACCCAAGCAATACATCCAAACGCCCAGCAAGGCCGCGCCACACAAAAAACCAAGGGCGCCAGCAATCAACTGCTGCTGGTATTCAAGGATAAACGAGTAAGCTGAATTCATGAAAAGAAGCTGCCTTAGGGATAGTGATCGGGGATCTCGCCAAGGTGATCTCCGTAGTGTTAATGGATAGTGTTAATGGATAATTTTACTGGATAGTGTTAATGGATAATTTTACTGGGTAACGATAATAGAAAAATTAACAACGCTTTATGACTAAAGACCTTAAATCCACTGTTTTGTCCATGTGCGACAAAGCGTATACACTCTACCAAAACAGGGATTATAACGCTGCCCTGAGGTTATTCTATCAAGCCTGGATAAAGCTGCCCAAGCCCCAAAGTGAAAACGCCTTATCGGCAACCATTTTATCGGGCATCGGCGACACTTATTATCGAATGGGCAAATATCAGCCGGCTATTGAGGCCTTACGCTCTGCCATGGCCTGCCCCGATACTGAAGAAAAAGCCCTAATATCCCTACGCCTGGGTCAGGCGCTAATGGATGCCAACAATGAGATCCAGGCAAAAATTTACCTTCACAAAGCCTATCAGCTCGACAGTGGCAGCACCTTAGACGAAGAAGACCCCAAATATCGTGAGGCAATCAGCGAATTCATTATTTAGCCACAGGCTACTGTCGTGACCCTGACCAACACCCACACTGAAGGTGCGCGCCCACCTCGAATACTGGTGTTTGATTCTGGAGTGGGCGGCTTAAGTATTTGCGAATCTATTCAACAACAACTGCCTCACTGCGTCATCAGCTATGCCTCTGATACTGCTGCCTTTCCCTACGGGAGTAAACCTGAAGACGAGCTTATCCATCGCGTTGATCTGGTACTGCACAAACTACACGCCCTGTGCCAGGCGGATATTATCGTCGTTGCCTGCAACACCGCCAGCACTGTTGCCCTGCCTAAAATTCGCCGCCGTTTCTCCATCCCCATTGTTGGCGTTGTGCCCGCCGTTAAACCTGCCGCCGCGCTTAGCCGCACCAAGGTCATTGGTTTGTTGGCAACCCCGGGGACGGTTAAGCGGCACTATACCCGAGATTTAATCACCCAGTTTGCAGGTAATTGTCAGGTTATTATAGTCGGCTCCAATGACCTTGTTCGCCTGGCCGAAGACTATTTGCGTGGAGAGACGATTGCACCGTCGACGGTAAGCCCTATTGTTGAGCCTTTTAAAAAGCATGCTGATCTCGACACTGTAGTGCTTGCCTGCACTCATTTTCCACTGGTTAAACACACTCTGCAATCGCTGCTCCCCAATGTCGATTATTGGGTTGATTCAGGTCATGCTATTGCTCGGAGAGTGGCTTTTTTGCTGAATGAACTTGCTATTGACGCCGACATTAGTACTCATCAGGTCAATCCTCATCAAGAGATAAGCGCGGGCGAACATACGGCACTGTTTACTGCAAATAATGATACTGGTGACCACCAACATATAGCCTCCCTAAAATCTGCCTTGGAACAGCGGGGCTTTCACTCCATTAACGTCGTAAAGTGCTGATGCTACCGCCGCTATTTCGCCTTGAAAGCATTAAACAAGCTTGTCTTGATAATCAACTGGTGCTGACCGCCAACCAAAGGTTGCGCAGCAAAATTTTGCAAGCTTGGGGGCAGTTCCAGTTACAACAAGGGGTCTCACATTGGCAATCACCGCGGGTGTTAAGCTTGGAACAATGGTTTCAATCCCAGTGGCAGGCACTTAAAGCAAGGGCTTATGGGTATACTTCTATGCCCATTATTTCGGACCAGCAGAGCATGGCGCTATGGCAGGGGATCATCCGCGATAGTGAGGTGGCCACCAGTGAAGCCCTCGCACGCCAGGCAGCCAATGCCTACACAATGATGGAGAAATGGAATCTTGAGATCAGTCATATTCGGGATTTTGGTGCTGACACTGGAATAGATCTATACCAACAATGGGCGCTGGACTACAAGTCGCGCCTTAATGATCTATCCATGGTAACGCCGACAGCCGCCTATAAAATTGTCGGCCAAGCCTTTAGTGACAGTACTTTGCCGCAAGAAGACAGTATTCATTTGCTGGGCTTTGATGATATTCCACCGGCCATACAACAACAGCTACAGCAAGCATCACCGCAGTTGCTGATGGTGGATGACTCTGGTTTTCAACCCCGCTCGCTGCAGAGACTCCGCTTTGATACGGAACAACAAGAGATTGCGGCAATCTGCCAGTGGGCTGCCACTCTATTGGAACAAAACACTCAGCTTAGAATCGGCATTATCGTTCCCAATCTCGGACAAAATCGAGAGGCAATAGAGCAGGCACTGACGGAGCAATTTGAAGCCAAAAGCCTATTGGCCAGTAGCGCACGCTATACCCTGCCATTTAATATTTCCGCAGGTATTCCTCTGGGCCAAACCCCTCTTATTGAAAGTGTATTCCAACTGCTGACTTTACATCGCCAATACTGGTCAGTGGATGCTCTGTGCCAGCTTTTATTTTCACCATTTTGGGCGGCATACTCTCAAGAATGGGAGCAACGCTGCACCCTGGCAACACAACTGCAAAACAAAGGCGTGTTTGAGGTCAGTCTCAGCGATTTACGCTATCTGGCTCAACAGCAACAGGGTGAAGAACAATACAGGGATGGGGACAGACCTTCACTATTTGAACGCCTCAGCCAACTTTATGACTATCAACTGCACAACAAGCGCCCCGCACTTCCATCCATATGGATGGAGCGTATTCTCAGGCAACTGGATATTCTGGCGTGGCCGGGAGAGCGTCGTCCTGACAGCCATGAATACCAGCAAACCGTATTGTGGTACCAATTGTTAGAGCAATTTGCGAACCTGGATGCTTGCACAGGAGTCATTGAGCAAAGCCAAGCCCTGACCATTTTGCACAGCATGGCACGCCATCAACCCTT
>JBCBZU010000261.1:0-3992 GCA_039815165.1 Pseudomonadota bacterium | reverse complement strand
TTGCAGTGTTTTACATTGTGTTTTCGGAAGTTGCTAAACTTACTCGCAATCCCGCAGATACCAATGTACTTGCCTTGCTGTTTACAGGCGTCGATTGCCATTTTCAACAAAATTTTAACCGCTTCGTTGCGCTCATCGAACAAGTGGGCGATCAAACCGGAATCGCGGTCTAGGCCCAGCGTTAATTGCGTTAAGTCGTTTGAACCGATGGAGAAGCCATCAAAGTACTCAAGAAATTGATCAGCCAATAATGCGTTTGAGGGCAGTTCACACATCATAATCAGTTTTAAGCCGTGCTCGCCTCGCTTGAGACCCTGTTCGGCCAAGAGTTCGGTCACTTGGCGAGCTTCGTCGACGGTGCGCACGAATGGAATCATAATTTGCACATTATCTAAACCCATTTGTTCGCGAACGCGGCGCAGGGCTTTGCATTCCAGTGCAAAACACTCGCGAAAGGATGCCGAAATATAGCGCGAGGCACCACGATAACCGATCATGGGGTTTTCTTCTGCGGGCTCGTATTGGCTGCCGCCAATCAAATGGGCATATTCGTTGGATTTAAAGTCAGACATACGCACAATAACAGGCTCAGGGGCAAATGCGGCGGCAATGGTGGCAACACCTTCGACGACTTTTTCAATAAAGTAATCACATGGAGAGGCGTAACCGGCAATTTGGCGGGCAACGGTATCTTTTAATTCGGATTGCAGTGAATCAAACGCTAATAAAGCTTTGGGATGAACGGCAACCATGCGGTTGATAATAAACTCCAAGCGCGCCAGGCCCACGCCTTTATTCGGCAAAGACGCAAACGACATGGCGCGGTCTGGATTACCGACGTTCATCATAATATTGAAGGGTAGGTCTGGCATTTTATCGATATTATCTTGAGACAAGGTAAAATCCAGTTCACCGCCGTAAACATAGCCGGTATCGCCTTCGGCACAGGACACGGTCACAGCGGTGGCCGTGTTTAATTTTTCAGTGGCATCACCGCAACCGACCACTGCTGGAATACCCAGCTCGCGGGCAATGATGGCGGCATGACAGGTGCGGCCACCGCGGTTAGTGACAATGGCGCTGGCGCGCTTCATTACCGGCTCCCAATCGGGGTCGGTCATATCGGTGACCAGTACTTCACCCTGTTGGACCTGGTCCATATTGTCGATACTGTCAACAACACGCACCGGGCCTTTGCCAATGCGCTGTCCAATGGAGCGGCCCTCACAAAGAATTTCGCCGCTTTCATTCAGTTTATAGCGGTCAATGGCGTTGCCGGTTTCTTGGCTTTTCACGGTCTCCGGGCGGGCTTGCACAATATACAATTGTTTATCATCGCCGTCTTTGGCCCACTCAATGTCCATTGGACGGCCGTAGTGGCTTTCGATAGTCTGTGCCTGTTTGGCCAATTGTTCCACCTCATTGTCGGAGATGGAAAACTGCATGCGATCAGCTTCATCCACATCAACGGTATCGACTAACTCATCAGGCGTGGTCGAGTACACCATTTTGATCAGCTTGCTACCCAGGTTGCGACGCAAAATAGCGCTTTTGCCGGCCTCTAGTGCGGGTTTATACACATAGAACTCATCCGGGTTTACAGAACCCTGAACAACGGTCTCGCCCAAGCCATACGAAGAGGTAATAAATACCGCATCTCTAAAGCCGGACTCAGTATCCAAAGTAAACATCACCCCACTGGAACCGGTCTCACTGCGCACCATGCGCTGAATGCCCGCCGATAAGGCAACACCTGCATGCTCAAAACCCTTGTGTACGCGATAGCTAATGGCGCGGTCGTTAAACAAAGAGGCAAACACTTCTTTGATAGAGTGCATTAGCTGATCCAAGCCACGCACATTTAGCATGGTTTCTTGCTGACCCGCGAAGGAGGCATCGGGTAAATCTTCCGCAGTGGCTGAGGATCGAACGGCAACGGCAAGGCCGTCATTACCGTCTTGAAGCTGCACAAAGGCATTTTTAATGGCATCTGCCAGGGCTGGCTGCAAAGGCGTCTCTACAACCCAGCGGCGAATATCGGCACCGGCCTTGGCCAAGGCCTTAACATCATCGACATTCAGTTCAGACAGCAGGGTCTGGATGCGGTCATTCAGACCACTTTGGTCCAAAAACTCACGAAAGGCAGCCGCAGTGGTGGCAAAACCGTTGGGAACACTCACACCCATACCTTTAAGATGGCTGATCATCTCACCCAGAGAGGCATTCTTACCCCCGACGCGATCGACGTCGTCCATACCTAAACCATCAAACCAAAGTATATAATCTGTCATCTATTCATACCTTTATGCATAAGCAGTCCATTATTAAAAGTGCGCGCATTATATAGTGAAGAGACTGAATATGGAAAAGTTTAAAAAGAGGTCATCTTGGAGGGTTAGCGTTGTTTCTGGCAATTGTTTCTGGCAATTGTTTCTGGCGAATGTTTCTGGCGAATGTCTGTCAATAAAGAATCATGCTTGCATCTATGGTTTAATGCCAGCACGCTGTAAAACTAAATTGTCAGCGATTAGCGGTAAGCTCAACGCTTTTTCGATACACTATTGCGCGTGAGCACAAAAACCATTTTTGAGGTGCCCCTATATGAATCACACGGCATTTTATATCTCTGACGGCACCGGAATTACCGCAGAAGCGCTGGGGCATAGTTTGCTATCGCGTTTTACCGGCATTCATGTGGATCAAATCACCCTGCCCTATGTCAATACCGAGAGTCGAGCCAAACAAGCGGCCAAGCGCATTAAGGATGCCGCCCAGCGCACCGGCAAACAGCCCATTGTGGTGATCAGTATTGTGTCGGGCGAGCTGCGAAAAATTATTCGCGAGTCAGAGGGCCTGATACTCGATATGTTTGAAGCCTTTCTCGACCCCATGGAAGCACTATTTGGCATAACGGCTGACAAGCACCCCGGTTCTGCCTATGGTATGCACCAAACCAATTACCATCGACGGATTCATGCGGTTAACTTTGTTCTCGAAAATGATGATGGCGGCAATATTAAAAACTACAATCTGGCGGATGTCATCCTTATTGGCCTAAGCCGTAGCGGCAAAACGCCAACCTGTCTTTATTTAGGCATGCAATTTGGCATTCACGCGGCCAACTATCCCATTATCGAAGACGACCTGGACGACTCCGCCTTACCCAAGAGCTTGCATCCCTTTCGCGATAAGCTGTTTGGCCTGCTGATCGACCCCGAACGGCTTGCCAGTATTCGCGAAGAGCGCTATGCCAACTCCCGCTATGCCTCGCTTAGGCAGTGTGAATTCGAGACTCGTCAATATCACGCCTTACTGAATCGCTACGCTATTCCCTATCTGGATTCAACCCATTTATCGATTGAGGAGCTGGCGACGCGAATTATGGACAGTGTGGGTATTGAGCGGAGTATTGATGGCTAAGGCAAGGTCAAAAGTAAAAGCAATAGATCAAGGGGGCAACTGTATTTTAAAAATCGTTGCTCACTTTTTGATCTATGGATTGCTGTGAAAAGTTGGGACAGAAAAGTTGGGACAGGCACTACTATTACTGTGAAAAGTTGGGACATGTTGAAAAGTTGGGACAGGCACTACTATTAACACCTGTGTGTTAAGTGCCTGTCCTTCTGTAAGTTTTTAAGTGCCTTCTGTAAGTTTATCCTTCTGTAAGTTACGATCCAGGCGGAGGCGCAGGTGCAGGTTCATCCAGCCGAAGTTGAATATACATTTAATATTTTATAAGCCGCAAAAATTGCTGTAGCTTGAGCCTGTTTACCGCTATCAGTAACACTCGTCATTTCAGCAAGAAGACGGTCAGCTATTGGGGAGAGCAACTCCATAAACATTAGCGCAGCATCATCAACTGATAAATTCCAGGCGACGTTTTCAACAATAAAGTCCAGTGCATTGATATTAACCTCTCCTCTCTGGTATAAAATACTGAAGACCTTTCCAGAATCTTCGGGCTCCATTGGAATGGCCAATAACACTATCTC
>JBCBZU010000096.1:0-6883 GCA_039815165.1 Pseudomonadota bacterium | reverse complement strand
AGATTACCATTAGCACTCACTACCCACTCACGCACATTGCCAATATGATTGACTAGCCCCCAACTATTTTGAAACCCAAGAGAAGCCCTTAGCAAAGCATTTCCTTTTTCAATACCACGGCTATCGAGTCTACAGTTACGATTAGGTATTAGCTTATTGTCTATGGATCTCGCGGCATAAAGCCATTCATCCTGAGTGGGCAGGCGGTATGTTTTTTGAGTTTTGTCACTTAACCACTTTAAATATGCCTGTGACAGCTCATAAGAAATATTGGCAATAGGCAGGTTGGCACTGGTGGTGCTGGTTTCCTCACATCGGGAGGACTGTTTACAAAAACGATTCATTTCGGCTACTGAGACTTCATATTTGCCTATGGCAAAAGACTGTAAATTATTTCCGGCAGGAATAACCACCAAGGCCGGCCCGGAGCCAAAGCTGGCGGCTTCATCTCTGCAAATACCGCGAGTTCCTTTTGCCCCTAAACCTGCCAGAGAGGGTGCACAGGCATCTTTTGGAGTGATGTAAATTGCAGCTATTGCCGGGTTACCGGGAAAAAGCCGCAAGGAGGTTTTTTTCATTTCAGCAGCACGTTTCGGGAAAGCAAGCCCTACTTTATTAATACATGCAGCCACATTTTTAACAATTTCAGGTTCCCGCTTTCTATACTCAGGAGCATTCAATTGCCTCAGTTTATCAACAGCAATACTTAGGTTTCTCATATTCAAACTGGTTTGACAGTTTAGCTCTTTTTGCACATTACTATAGGCTGCTTGAAATTGTGAGTACCTGGCTCTTTTTCTTTGTTCGGCAGCGCTTTGTTTGCTAGGTTTAGGCTTTGCCTGGGATTTTGCCAGTTCGGCCTGCTGCTGTCGCTTTAATTCTTGTTGCTGTTTTAATTCCTCCTGTTCTTTTAACGCCTGTTGTTCTGTTAAGGCATCTTGCTTTTCTATTGCTGCTGCCAGTAGCGCTTGTTGTGAATCAATTGTATCTTTATTGTTGCTATAACGCATGGCATGATTAATTAATTGTTCAGCGCGACTAAAATTATTGTCGGCTATTTCTGCCTGTATTTTTTCTACATAGAGATTAACGATTATTTGCTGTGTTGACACCAGCCACGGCTCATCTTGTTTTAGCATTTTTCTTACGTCTTGTATAATCTCCCAAACCCGCTCTTCCCAGCTTGCAGTAAATAAGGGCTTAGCAAGCAGGCTCTCAATCTGGTTTTCATAAAATTCCATGCGAACTTTATTGTATACAGCGAGCTCATTTATTGTTTCTGATTTTGGTTGTAAATAGTAAAAAATACTGCCAGCGGCACCCACTAAAACCAGCGTTAATAACATATAGAGAAAAAAACCTGGCTTATACCGTTTGTTAAACGTTGCCCAAAATTCGCCAACTGAACGCAGCCTACTCTTGCGCTCAAAGGCTAAAGACTTTTCAATTGCCCGCCATTGGTTTTTTCTAATGTCTTTAATGCGTTTAGGCTTTAGCCCTTGGCGCTGGGCCTCGTCTGCATGGACTCTGTTAAACGGGTGCTTGCCCGTATACAGTTCGTAGGCAATGCAACCCAGTGCATAAATATCATCGCGGGCATCAGGCTGTTTGCCTTCAAGCATTTCGGGGCTTGCATAAGCCGGCGTTAGTGCCCCCAAACTGCTCGCGTCAAACACGGTTTTGTCTTGCGCATCATCTTCATATACATCGGCTTTACCCACCGCACGCGCAATCCCAAAATCAAATACTTTAGAAGCACCACTGCTGGTAACAAAGATGTTGCCTGGTTTAAAATCCGAATGGATAATATTTTTGGCATGGGCGTAAATTAATGCCGCACAAATGTCCTTTAAAATTGACTGTACATCTTCATGGGGCAAGCCCGTCGACTTGTACTGTCTAATGAGTTTATCCAGGGGTTTACCATCTAAAAACTCCATGGTCATAAAAACAGTATCGCCATCCTTATCAAAGTCATGTACGTTTACTATATTGGGGTGAGCGATACTTTGGGATTTACGGGATTCGCGCTGAAGCGCGATAAATGCTTCCGGATGGGCTTTGAATTCATCGCTTAGCACTTTTATCGCCACATAAGGATCTCTGTCCTTAGCTTCTATCTTGAGCAGATCCCGCGCTTTATAGACAACTCCCATACCGCCGGAGCCAAGCACCGTTTCCAAAATAAAACGTTCTTTGAGGACGGTTTTATTGGTGTTTTTTGCTGCATCCAATGTCGGGTTAGATGCTTGTGGATGCGCTGTAGACGCGGGTTTTATCTGTGTTTTTTGACTGGGTTTGGGTTTAATAAAACGGGTTTTGTCTGCCTGCTGCGGTGGCGATGACTCAGCCGCAGTGCCCAGGGGATTGACACTGGCTTTATTGCCAGGACTTTCTGACCTTGCTTTTAAGCGGGTTTTTTCTTGCTGGTTTTTATCTTGCCGGTTCTTATCTTGCCGGACTTTACTCGGTCGGACAAATCGCGTTGCATCCTCACTTTTTTTTCGTCTAGCTTGGACAATAACCGTCTCATCAGCACTTTGGCTATTATTGTCCACCGCATTGTTTTCTTTATCTGTAGGATTTTTCATAAATTAACTCTAGCGACAATCCCCTAATCCGCCCTTTACCACGATGGCAGATATATTGTCCGATGCCTGATTGTCTAAGGCTAAATCAATCAATTCATCTACACATTGTTGTGGTCTGGGGTAGCGCAACTTGGCTTCAATATCTTTTTGAGCCAGCGATTCATATAGGCCGTCACTGCACAGTAAAAAGGTATCACCAACCTGGGCATCGAATAAGCAAATATCGATATCCACCTCTTCACCAACACCGATGGCGCGGGTAATAACATTACTGCGCGAATGATTAAGCGCTTGTTCGGGGGTCAACACTCCCTGCTGAATCCACTCTTGCACCTGGCTATGATCGCACGTTAATTGCTTAAGCTCACTGCCCCTGAATTGATATAGCCGGGAATCTCCCACCCATAAACCAACGCCTACCTGCCCGCGTATGAGTAGGCTAACTGCGGTACTACCCATGGTTGACTGGTCGAGGGTTCGATTGGCATAGCCGTAAATATCATTATTGGCTTTGAGCAAGGCGTCTTCCACCTCGTCGACCATATCACCCACAGATTGCAGGTTTTGTATTTGCTCTAGTGCATCGACAATCATTGCACTGGCCAGGTCGCCCACTGCGTGACCACCCATACCATCGGCCACAGCCCAAAAACCTAAAGACGCTTGTTCTGAATAGGCGTCTTCATTGTTGGGGCGCACCGTTCCTTTATCTGTTTTAGCGGCGCTGTCCCAGCGCACGGGTCTTCTACATGTTTGATCAGTCATTTTTCAGTTACTTTTCAGTTACTTTTCAGTTACTTTTCAGTGTTTTGTCGCCGTTATACGCTCAATATCGATCGTGAAAAAGAAATTAGTCGTGCCCGATTAGTAGTGCCTGTCCAGAAACCGTCTAAAAACCACTTACCGTTAAATCAGGTTTTACTGTGAACTGTTAGCGCGCCAACTCAGCCCCGCGTTTATGGGCGGGCGCTAGTTGGTCGGTGAATCATCATATGGCTTTAACCACCCCCATTGTTGCCAACGCCCGTCCAGCATGGCCGCTATTTTTGACTTTGATGGCAGCCCTTGTGTGATCAGCGTAGTCGCTTTTACAAGTTCTGAACCACTGGTAAACCATAGGCTGTGACATGGCAAACTATAGCCAATCAAGGTATCCAGCATTTGCGGGTAAATCGCCGCTGGCGTTTGCTCTGCAGCATCCAAGTCCAGCGCTAATCCCGCAGCCAAATCTTTGCGGCTGGCCTTGGACCTAAAACCCGGTGGTGTCGACTGCAGCCCATTGGCTTGTGCCAGCAGGCTATCGATGGCTAATTCCTCGTCAAGGGCTGCCAAACAAAGGGTTTCTATGTCTTCATACCACTGCTTTTGCATGGCAATAAATTCTACAGAGCTGACCGAGACATCCACTTGGGCAACAATAGAAAACGGATAATAGCGCCCCACTCGATCCACGCTAGGCAGGGTCACACCTGCCCATTGGTGATTATCAATCACACCGGCTGAAAGAAAAAAGCGCCATATAGGGCTGGTTAAATAAATATCTAACCAGGCGTCGCCCAACCTCTCTCTGGAGCTGCTAACAAAACCTTGTAACCACTCATCCCAAACAGAAACAAAATCACTGCGCAAACCTCGATGAATAAAATCGCCATGAGCGGGCAGTTTACCAAAGAAGCCAAGGCTGGTGATTACACTCATTGGGCTTTTAAATAGACTCCGGGCTACGGAACGAACTTAAAAGACCTTTTCTAAAAGGATTGTTTGCACTTTTAGCTCTAATCTCATAGGTGATTTTATGGTCGCGCGAATTTTTGTCACGCACATAAAAGGTTGCCAAGTATACATTACTACCACGAATGGGTTTAAGGCTTGAGGCATCCTGAAATCGAAACCACGCCCAGGGGCCCTCATATGTTTGTTCGTAAACCTGACCATCGAGATCTTCAAAAATAACTCTAATGCGTTTGTTATCATCGTCGCCAGACCAGTTAAGGGTTTTCCAGAACTTAGGGCCATGGCGATAGGTCACTCGCTCATCGCCAAGCTCCAGAGTAAAGCGCGCATGTTGTTCATCCATACTTTGAGGGCGCAGTTCCATGCGTATAGTGGGGGTTTCGGGATTGGCCCTAAAAAATGCATTCCTAATAGCCATTGCCCTACGTACCTGCCTTAAGGTATTGGCAGAAAACCCCATATTATTGTCCCCCACGGAGCGATTGCCCCAGGTGCCGCGAGTATTTAAAAAGGGCTTCATATACTCTTGGAAAAAAGCATCCAGGGTTCCAGCCGGTTTGAAAAATTCGCTAAAATCCTGCAAGGCCAGTTCATTGGATGATCGGGCATTGAGCGGATAGCGGCCTGCAAGGCCTTGGGCATAGGGTCGATAAACTCTCTCTCTCCACTCGTTGTTAACATGCCCCCGTGATGAACGCAAAATAACTTTCCAGCTTTCATCCGCCAAGGTATTTAGCCAAGTCTTAACCGGCTCTGGCGTATTTTTGGCATTTAATTTTGGACAACAATGATTTAGAGCGTGAGCGCGGTATTACCATTACCTCAAAGAACGTTTCGGTTGTCTATAAGGATACAAAAATCAATATCATTGATACGCCTGGTCACGCTGATTTTGGAGGAGAAGTAGAGCGTGTATTGAACATGGCCGATGGCGTGTTATTATTGGTGGATGCTTTTGAAGGCCCAATGCCACAAACGCGTTTTGTGTTACAAAAGGCTATCGATTTAGGTTTAAAACCTTGCGTGGTTATCAATAAGGTGGACAAGGAAAACTGTACTCCAGATGAAGTTCACGAAAAGGTTTTTGATTTGATGTTTGAGCTTGGAGCAGAGGAGTGGCAATTGGATTTCCCAACCGTTTACGGTTCGGCGAAGCACAATTGGATGAGTGAGGATTGGCAAGAGCAAACCGAGAATATCGAACCGCTACTCGATATGGTCATTGAACACATCCCATCCCCTAAAATTGAGGAGGGCTCTACCCAGATGTTAATTACCTCTTTGGATTTTAGCTCGTTTACCGGGCGTATTGCCATTGGAAGATTAACAAGAGGAGATTTGAAAGCCAATCAAAATATTTCATTGGTAAAACGTGATGGTAGTATTGTGAAGTCGAGAATCAAGGAACTCCATGTTTTTGATGGCCTTGGACGAAAAAAGGTAGATGAGGTGCAAACCGGTGATATTTGTGCGATTGTTGGTCTTGAAGGCTTTGAAATTGGTGATACCGTTGCTGATTTTGAAAATCCTGAAGGTTTAAAGACCATTGCGATTGATGAGCCGACCATGAGCATGCTGTTTACCATAAATGATTCGCCATTTTTTGGAAAGGATGGTAAGTATGTTACTTCAAGACATATCAAGGAACGTTTGACCAAGGAGCTTGAAAAGAATTTGGCTTTGAGAGTTGAGGAAACGGATTCTGCAGATAAATTTATGGTTTACGGTAGAGGTGTTTTGCATTTATCGGTTTTGATTGAAACCATGAGACGTGAGGGTTACGAATTGCAAATCGGCCAGCCGCAGGTCATAATTAAAGAAATTGACGGTGTAAAATGTGAACCCGTTGAGGAATTGACCATTGATTTACCCGAGGAAGTTTCTGGTAAGGCGGTGGAAATGGTAACCATTCGTAAGGGTGAAATGTTAAGCATGGAAGCCAAGGGAGACAGAATGTTGATTGAGTTTATGATTCCGTCACGAGGCATTATCGGTCTCAGAAATCAATTATTAACGGCAACTGCAGGTGAGGCTATCATGTCCCACCGTTTTAAGGAATACCAACCATTGAAAGGTGGCATCCCAGAACGTCAAAACGGAAGTTTGGTTTCTATGGAAAACGGTCAGGCCATACCTTACTCTATCGATAAACTTCAGGAGCGTGGTAAATTCTTTATCGACCCGGGAGAAGATATCTACGAAGGCCAGGTTATTGGCGAAAATTCACGAGGCGATGATATGACGGTGAACGTCACCAAGACCAAGAAATTGAGCAACGTGCGTAGTGCGGGAGCAGATGACAAGGCGAAAATCGTACCAGCAATAAAATTTAGTTTGGAAGAAGCTTTGGAATACATTCAAAAAGATGAATACGTCGAAGTTACGCCAAACCACTTGCGCTTACGTAAAGTTCATCTAAAGGAAGTGGATAGGAAGCGGAATAAAACCGTTTAGTCAAACATTAAATGGACTCAATGTCTTGGAATTTTATGTAGGGCCGCAGCCGCAGCACCAATAATCCCGGCATGATTTTTAAGTTTGGCTGGATACACAGGGGT
>JBCBZU010000057.1:0-8297 GCA_039815165.1 Pseudomonadota bacterium | reverse complement strand
GTTGCCAGCGGCACTCGGGCATCACAGGTGGCGGCGGGCGTTGGCGGCAGTAATGACAGGCAAATGCAAATCTTAACGCCCTCTAACCAGGCGATCATCAGGCTTAAAAACGATGTGGCTGCATGACGGCCATAGTTCTCTGGGTCATTGATACTGGGACAGACAATGTTATTTAAAAAATCAATAATTTCGCAGGAGGTATTGGGGTGAGAGCGAAAGTAGTCCAATAGTTGGCTGCGAAACCGACAACACCACTGTGCGTATTCGCGGGCGGCGTTGGCAGGCTGATCACTATCGCTTTCGAGATCCGGCATGGGTGGAATCGTTGCAATTAAAGCCTCTGCACAGCAATTAAAGGCGTCGGCAAAGCTGCCATCGGCATTAGACAGCCCGCGACGCCGATCATTGTCTCGGGCATCCTCTTCCGGTTTGGGGTAGACGCCAAAGCGAAAGCCTTCGCAAATGACAGTGGCTTCGCAGGCTGGCGGCGCGCCACGATTGCTGCTTTGTGGACTAAGGTGTGGGCTAATGCCTGTCCTTGACTGGGCGCTGGATTGGGCGCTATGGCGACCCTTGTCTGCACAAGCACTGCCCCCGCCACAACCGGGCCCACAGCCACAGTCATAACCACAACCACAGCCCTCACCGGATTGTGCAGGGTGCGGGCTCGCGCTATTGGCCTTTAAGGCGGTCACGCCCCGGCTCATCCACTCTTGGTATTCAATGCTTAATACCCATTCTTCTTCCAGGTCATCACAGTGACTGTTGGCCGGTCGACGAAAAGGTTCGCATTGGCTTTTATCCGCAGGCTGTTTACACTGGCGAATAAGATCGCAAATATTGACCGAGGTCGGTTCACAAACCACAATATCATCGCCACAGGGGTCCACTGCATAACCCTCTGTCACTTTGATTTCGCCACAGGGGTCACACAAAACTTTTAAGCCATTGACCACACCCCAGCCCTGTTGGTTGCGATTGTGTAGGCGGTTTTTATTTTTTATATACTGGTCGAGGCGATTAAGGTCTTGTTCACTGAGTAATTGCCCGGCAAAAAAGCGCGGCCGACACAGGCACTCCACTGCCCCGCAATCCGCACAGCAGGGACTATGGGTGTCACATGTGCCCAACTGACCGCAGTTGGTTTTGCCGGCGGCATTATTCGTCATAGCCATAATTATTCTCCCTTCTCATCGAAGTTAATGTGCTGGCGAATGGTGTTCATTACGCTATTGCCAATACCGGGAATTGCCAGCAGGTTGGCCTCGCTGCGAATGGGTGAATGGTCGCGCGCACGGATAATGGCGTTGGCCAGCTCTGGTCCAATGCCGCGAATAGACACTAGGGTGTCAAGGTCTGCGGTATTGACGCTAATGTCGCCAAGGGGACGACGATTGCTGACAAAATCATCTGGGTTATTGGGATTGCCGCCCGGGTTAATGGGACCATCGCTGTCGTTATCGCCAAAGGGTACGCCGTCCAAGGTAAACCAGCTTTCAAAGGTGCCTCCTGGAACATGGTTACCACTGCGAACAGTGGTGAGCCACCCAGGAAGATGATTGGCATCTACGGCAACTTCATTATCGTCGCGAATAAAATCCCCCAGCACTTGTAGGCGTACGCCCAAGTTACGTCGTCGACCGCCATCAGATAGGATGTCATTAACCGCATCTGGATTTAAGCGTAGCCATATGCCATTGGCCCTCGGATTGGGGTTGGCAATGGAGGGCTCGGGTGCTGGATTAAACTGGCTCAGGGGGCACTGAAAATCGGGCTCTGTTGCAATGGGCTCTATAAAGACAATGGGCATTATTTGTAAAATAGCGCCTGCTATGGGGTTCGCCAGGGTGGGCGATGCTGCGGTTAACTCCGTCCAGGCGGTAAAGTGCTCACTGGGCTGATCGGGCAAGCCGATTAACATGCGCACACTGTGGTGGTGTATGTCTTCGGCAAATACATTATTATCAAAGCGAATCAGTAGTCCACTCGCCGCAAATTCAGTAAAACTGACTAAGCCACCATGGAGCCAGCTAATATTACAAATATGGGTCAGGTCAGGCCGACAACTGGTGGGTATCTCCAGGCTTAATACGCCCTCTTCTGAAAACGCGCCCCTGGCTGGCTGGTCACAGGGCACGGTGGTGATCACCACATCGTTAATACTGGCGCCGTCTTCGCCATCCTCGCCATTGTCACCATCGGCACCGGGTAAACCATTGGCACCGGGTAAACCTGGGGGACCCGGTGGTCCTGGTGGTCCCTGCTCGCCACCACCACTGCCGCCACAGCCGTTTTCCAAAATACATTCCAAGGCT
The DNA here is from genome assembly GCA_039815165.1 of Pseudomonadota bacterium. Taxonomy (GTDB): domain Bacteria; phylum Pseudomonadota; class Gammaproteobacteria; order Pseudomonadales; family Cellvibrionaceae; genus CANLBN01. The sequence goes on along the minus strand of JBCBZU010000057.1, from coordinate 5,982 downwards.
TGTGCAATGGCTTGGGTACTGGGCAGGCGCTTGCGACCCAGTTGATTATTAATGCGGGCAATACCTGCATTGAAGTCATCGAGGGGATCTGTCGCCGGATCACTGATATCGAGCATGCGAAAATTCACCCGATAATTTTCGATGGTGGCCAAGACTAAACAATCAGCGGGGTCGGCGCTTGGGCAGTCTTCTGGCCACAGTAAATCCCGACAGTTGGCTTCGGCAATATTTATCACGGCCACAGCACCGGCATTATCGACAGTTAAATCATCAATGTAGGGAATAAATAATTGACGAGCACTACTGGTGATTGCCAGGGCCTGGGAATGATCACCGACCTGCACCGCTGCGGAAGCAGCCACCGCTTCGCCTTCACGCAAGCTTTGCAGGTTAATGCTTTGAATAACACTGTCGTCGCCATCAGCACTTAATACATAGGCCCAATGGCTGGTACTGGTGATCACTAAGTCGCGGGGAGAATGGCTCAGCGCAACACTGCCGATTGCACTGCCGCCACTGTCAGGATCAATTAACCGCAGCGTATTATTGGCGTCATCAACAACCACTAATACATCCGGGCCACTGGAATGGGCAACCCGAACCAGTGAGACTTGATCACCGGCAGCGGCCGAACCATCAATGGTTTGTTGATCAAAGTCTGCCGCATCCATATCGAAACGATGGATATTAACTGAGCCTGGTTCGGCGCTATAAATCAGACCGTCGCTACCGATGCTTAAACCTCTAAGATTTTCGCTAAAGTCACCCTGATTAAGCGGTGTATTGGGGGTATCCACAATGCCGCTGGCATTTGGTTTCCATAAACGTAAGCGGGCACCATTGTCTTGCATTAAGACCAACAGGCGTTCATCGGGGAGTATCTGAATAGCCGCGCTTGAATCATCGGCACCGGGAATCTCTCCCCTGTGAATGCTGCCACTGGCAAGATGAGTGGCGGTGGTATCAAATACCCACAGTTCTGCATTATTGCCCGCACTAATGCCCGCCTCCGGGGCAACCACCACATAGAGTGCGGTCCCTGCTTCATTGGTGGTGAGCGCTAAACCGCGACGTTCGAGGGCAAAGGATGCCTCAACCGTAAAGTTGTCGGTACTGACTTGATAAACAATACCGGCATCGTCAGCGGTGATAACATACAAACGATTGCTGGCTTCATGTAGGTAGAGCTGTTGGGCATGGGCAAGATTAATGGTGCTGGTCCAGTCCATATTGGGCTGCTGTAAAGAAGAGCTTTCGATCTCGGGATCAACGACTAAGGCCAAGGCATAGGATTCTAGAATACGATTGGGCGCGCATTGGGTATCATCACAGCCGCATTCATCGTAAAGCACAGGAATCGTTTCGGTTGGGCATTCACGATAACGAATACAGAGCTGTAAGGTATGGGTCAGCGAGTCAACTGCGTCAGGGTCTTCGTCAGCCGCTTGTGCCGCTTCTATCAAGGTTTGCATAACCGGAAAAGACCAAAGGTCAATGGTCTCTGCAAGGGGCACCAGAATATCCTGCCCGCAACAATCGATTGCATGACCTGGCTGCAAAATGACATAACGCTGATCGCAGGGTTGCTCGTGAGCAGTGACTTGCAATCCGCAGCTAATGCCGGTTCCATGTAAGTATTTATTGTGATTATTATTCTTTTTTCTAAAATAGACCTGCTCATCAGTGAAGTCTCGCTCCACCATTAACTTACCCGTAAAGTAATTGTTGCGGGTATAACTTTCTGCTTCACAACGCTGACAGTCTTTATCGGTTTTTGTTGTCATGGTGAATGTCCTATTGTGGCTTTCTATTGTGGCTTTGCTTAAACATTGATTGATAAGAAAATAAGCGGCAGGCGCTTATTTATTTCATTCTCATGGTTGATCCGATAGTGGATTTGCTGCCGATACGTAAGCTGGAATCGCTTTGTTCTGGTTCGGACAGTACCGTGGCTTTGCCCAAGGCTGCTTCATTAAGGGCTGTTTGTTTAAGGGCTGCCTGGTTAAGGGCTTTTTGGTTAAGGTAAAGACCTTGAGGATAGCAGCCAATCACTGAATCAAAACCAATCATGGATTGAATGCCCACTCTAAATCTCGGTTCAACGTAAATAATATTGTGTTGTGTATGCGCGGGTTTTTCTGCATTAATAATGCGCTCAATGCTTTTTTTATACGGGGCCAGGCGCCCCACCCAGGCCGGTAAAAATACGCTAAATTTATGGGCATAGTGGTGAAAGGGGTCGCGCAGGGGATCTTGCCGTGTATTCAGTTGCGTAACACCCGCTTGGGCATTGCCGTCAATTTGTGGCCCGCTTAGCTGGGTGCGATTAATAATTTTTTTACCCCATAGGCGCGCCTGATCACCCAGGCGCCCCGCGCCGACAAATAACCAACGACGCAATTTATAGTGTTCTACTATTATTTGCGGCACTTGCATTTGCGGCACTTGCCAGTGAGGTGCTGGCGATGATAAAAATGGCGTCTGGCAACTCACACATGATTTATAATTCGTTGACGATGTTGCACCCGGTGTCGAGGGATCTATTTCACCAATACGCTGGGAAAAATTAAGGTAGAGTTCCAACATTCCGCGCAGACCAACTAAGGTGCCGCGACATTGAAATAGCTTACCGGCATGTTTAACTAAATTGCGGCGAATATTCAGCGGCAATTGCCGATCCAGGGTCAGCCCTATCCATGAGGCCAGCCAGGATAAAAAATCACTTTTACCTGCCTCGGCTGGAGCCGATAGGGGATCTAAACGGGCAGCCATAGTATCGATATGGTTTTCAATTTGACGAAAACCGCGGTCAAAAATTGCCAAAAACCGATCCGTAAAATCCGCTGCCTGTTGCTCATGGCCAAATACGGCAGGCAAATGGCGACGCAGGCTCAGACGGGGAAATTGTAGTTCCATTCCATAGACAGTCGGCGTGCTTGTGCCATCACTGATCATTTGTATTTTTAACCAAAGCAAACGCCCTGGCGCGGATCGTATTAAGGCATCCCAATCATATTGATCGCCGGGAAACAGGGTTTGCTGAGTTATCCACTGGCGCTCATCCAGATGCCGAATTTGTTTGTCTGTTAAGGGCGACTGGGCGGTAAAGGTGGCGACTTTTACACGTGTGCCGCTGGGCACATTGGCTGTTAAGATAATGCGATCCCATTGGCAGCGGTATAAATGGCTATCGATAGCATCGGTGTAAAGCACACCCTGTTGCCGATATTGTTTGAGTACAGGAGACGGCGTTTTTATTTTTTGCCCATTGGCGTTAAACCACAAGGGTTTACTATTCGTTTGATCGCCATGGTAGCGCTGGCAAATATCGCCAAGGTTTATATTATTGTGACTGTCGGTTTCAATGCTGGTTTCAATGCTGGTTTCAATGCTGGTTTCAATGCTGGTTTCAATGCTGGTTTCAATGCTGGTTTCAATGGGAGAAGAGCAAAAAGCCTGTTGTACCCATGACAGGTCAGTGGGGTCGGTTAATTCTTTAAACCATTGCTGTTTGGCCAAATCGTAGATGCGAACAGGCACACCCTCACCTGCATGAATATAGAGCTTGTTATGGCGATCTACGGCAATGGCCTGAACCGCTCCGACGCCGCTAATGCAGCGCAACCAACAACCGGCAAAATTAAACAGATGGATGCAGCCATTGGCCGGGTCAGCCACCAGTACCTTGCGATCAGCGGACACAGTAACGGCTACTGGCTGCCATACTTGCTCAGTGGCATTGTCTGGCGGCAACCAAGTACCGCGCACTAAAAAACCCAATACGCTATAGACCATTAAGCGCCGATTGCCGGTATCGGCAATCAAAAGATTATCGCCACAAATACTGAGAGCCTGGGCCTGGTTAAATTGGCGGATACCAGTACCCGTACCGCCGGTACAGGGCACGGTTACAAAGGCCTTGGTGCAGGGATCAAATTTTTTCAGCAAGGCATTGGCCTTATCCAGCAGTAATAGCCCGCCACTTTGGGTGTAGGCGATATGCTTGGGCAATACTGTTCCACCGAAAGAGCCGCTGGCCTCTGTGAGCAGGCGAGCGGTTTCCGGTGTATGGTCCAACTGTAAATGGCCACAGTGATGGGTAACAATGTTATCGCTGTGGGCGATTCGCCAGCCAAGATCCATATTGATTGGCAGGCGTCGTGGATCATGGGGTAATTGATTGGTGACCGGTAAAAAAGCCCCGTGGCTGGCCCGCTTGTGCGCAGCAGGAAGGTTGTTTGTTGAAGGTCTTAACTCAGAGGCAATGGCAGTAGAATAATGCATTAGCCTGCCACTCCATTGTTAAGTTCGTAATCAATGTCGATAGTGTGTTCACCACTAAGCAATAAGATACCCTTGTCGATGGGCACATCCTGGCACTGTGGGTAAGGCTCGCCTTCGACTTCAATAGCTAGTGAGACAATGCGCTTAACCCCGCTAAACAATAGGCGTCGATACAGTAGCGAGTAGTAAATATCGCCACCAAAAGGCCAGCCACCGCCACTGCGTTCGGGGTCGTCTTGTGGTTTTTCAGGATCGCTGTCTTCACCACCGTGAAGCGGGTGAAAATACAGTGCAAGGTTATCCAGTGCGGCGGATTTTATTTCCGCCAGATCCGCCGTATCCTCGGCAATCAATTGCGCATGGACTTGCACCCGCTGGTACTGCGGACCAAGCACATAGAGTTCGGTCGTTAACAAACGACGCTGATCGAGAAAATGACACACTGTTTTTAAAGTGCCTGCACTGGGCACTGGCGCGGGATCATCAATATCGGGGATCACCATTACCGTCACTACTCCCGGCACCTCAATGGTGGGATGGTGAGGGTGGTATAGGGGCAAGGCCTTTGCGCGGGCAATATTTGTCGAGCGCAGAGCCAGTGCTTCGTAGTCCTCTGCGGTCACTGCCCGCTCGCGACTTTTTAAGGTTTGCGGAGCGCGACGGATAGCGGCATCGAGGGTTTCCTCGTCAGCGCCACCGACGGACTCAAATAAATTGCTTACATCCTCTGCTTTAATACCGTTAAGGGTATTTTGTAGTTGATTGATTTTATTGGCGGCCACATTGCCGCGCTTGCCGCCACCGAAACGATAAATTCGCGCGCGGATATTGCTACGATTTTTTGCATTGGCGACAGGAACGCGCCCCTTAGTGCCGTCGCTAAAGCGAATTTCTCCGGTGCCACGATTGAGCACGTAGTGGGGGTCATCTTTGCCAGAGCCGTAAAAATCAACCACCTCTTGCCACTCGCGGTAACCGTCCCCTTCGTCTATCTCGAGCACTAGGCTACCGGCAATCAGCGGTGAATAACGCAGGCGATGGGTTTGATCGATCTCGCCATTACTGCCGCCAATACTTTCATATTCAATGGTCTGGGCTTGGGTCACAGGCGCAACATTAGTCCGTATCGCCACGATAGCCGGCGCCTGCTCATAGCCTGCGTGGGTGATTCTGGCTCGAATCCAAAAGCGGGCTTGCTCAAGCTCGCCAAAAATTTCACTGGCCATGCTGCCTTCGGCCGGTGCTTTAATGAGTATTTCCCCTGAGCGGGTAAAGGCCGTTGTATCATCTTTTAGCAGGGTTAAACTCGACCACTCGCGACCATTCCAATATTCCCACGCCAGCCGTGTGCTGGTGACTCTCTCGGTATGGTGAAAACACTGGCTAACAACGGCACCGTTGTTATTGACGGGCCTTGGTGACCAGACATAAAAATGAATAGTGCTTGCGGGTAGCGCCTCGGCAAAACCCAGCATAAAGCTATCGCCAGCGGTAGCAGCCGGGCCAAAGGGCTGAAATTCAATAAGGGTATCCAGGTTATCGTTGCTGATATCGCGAAAGTTAAAGTTATCGTCGGATAATAAATTGCTCAGTTGACTGCGAATCACGGTAATGGCTTTATCGGTTTCAAATACAATGCGGCCTTGATCATCGGGTTGTTCAGTACTGACTTGGGTTTTTGCCGGCACAATGGTGGAG
>JBCBZU010000451.1:0-2230 GCA_039815165.1 Pseudomonadota bacterium | reverse complement strand
GCCGAACAGCCGCTCCATCGCGCCTGGCTGGTCGTGGATCGCCAGTTGATCGACGATGGTTTCGGTCGCCTTGTTCATGCCGAGGATCTCAACCTCGGGCAGGCGGCCAACCTCCGGGATAAAATCACCCACTTAAAAGTGGCTCAATAGCGTTATTGAGTCGCTAAAGATGAGTAATGGCTAATGGCTAATGGCTAATGGCTAATGGCTAATGGTTAATGGTTAATGGCTAATGGTTAATGGTTAATGGCTATGCCACTACTTTTACCTGCCATTTATCGCCAGGAGTCGCAAGCGATAGCAGTCTTATAAGAGGTTTTGTGCTGTTTTTGTATTCTCTTTCTGCGATGACTACACGAGTGAAAGGGTCGTTTTTTTCGCTAATAATCTTTACGCTAATGTCTTCAGATTTTTTACCCTCTTGCTCATATTTAATCAGCAGAGATTGTGCATGGGAGAATTGCAGCGACTGAATATAAAGGGCGGCCTCAAACTCGCCAGGACTGCGTTCGCTTATATCCATCACTGTGCCTATAGACCATTCGCAGTCTTCTGCTTGATTTATTCCAAAGGTTTCATGTAGTTTTGACCACCAGTGAAGAATCATTGCGGCATTGTTGCGATTAACCTTGGTGATGGGTAGGCGTGGTTCTGCTCCCAATTGTATTAATCGATTAAAGATATCGGTACCAAAGCCACAAAAATATTCGTATTGATTATTACCTAACCCGAGTACAGAGAATTGAACACCGTTTAAGTTCAGGCTTTGCTGGCACAGTGATCGATAAAAAGGCAGCACTTTTGTCGGTGCATTGCCCTCGCCAAAGGTTGATAAAATAAATATTTGGCGACCATAGCGTTCCAGGTCTTTGATATCAATACACGCAAGATCGACAAGATCGCAATTGTGCGTATTGTGCTGATAGACGCGCTCTGCTAATGCTGCCGCGGTACCTGTTTGACTGGCATAAGCAACAAGTAGCCGGTCGCCTTTAGGGAAACTGCGCTCACGCGGTTTTTCATCCAGTATATACATGTTGTTCAGCGTTTGTAATGTTTAACGGTTGTGATTTACAGCAATCACTAACCAAGCTTAGGGCTTAGTCGACATTGGCCATAGCTTGTGATTGTTGATCAAATAGACGCTTCGTTGTTTAGGCGTAATAAGCTTGCTAATGCTGGGGTCATCAATGTTGAGTCCGCCGGTAAAGGTTCCCATGGCGGGCATAATAAACAATTGGTCGCTATGAATAAAGCAGGCCCCCGTTGTTTTTTGCATGCCCAACTTTACTCGTATTTTAGGATGGTAGTGCCCACATACTTGAAATGGATATGCTGTTGAATCCAGAGGTTGATGGCTAAAGGTAATGTCGGCAATGCTTAGGGTATCAATACAGTGTCCCTGAATCGTGTCGGGCAGTTTAGGGTCGTGGTTGCCTAAAATCCAATACCATGTCGTTACTTTTGCACACAAGTGGTTGATCTGTGCGAGTAGCGTGGGCGACAGTGTCTTGGCTGATAGCGCCGTGTGAAAACTGTCGCCCAGTGAGATAAGCGTTTCAGGTTTATAGTCATTGATCACTGACTCCAGTCGTTGCAGTGTATCGATAGAGTCGTAACAGGGGATGGGGTGTGTTTGGTTTAGTGTTTTGGCTTTTTCCAAGTGTAAATCAGACACAATTAAGCACGACTGCTCGGGCCAATAGAGGCACTTGCGCGCATCAAGTATCCATTGCTTATTGAAAATAGCGATAGCGACGGTCTGCATGACTACCCCGTTTAGAGAAAAGAATACACTGTTATTTCACACCGTCGGAGGCAGCCGCCGCGGTAGAGCCTACCAGGATGTTTTGTCTTTTCAAGTGCCCCGTTAGCCAGTGTGTTGAATCGCTTGTCGAACATCATCAATCAGCGCGTCGGCCTCATCGTGTAAACTGGCTTGTTGCAGTAAAGCATCCATGCCACTGCCTTTTATTTGTTCATTGCGCACATTGAGAACCACTGCAACGCCCATCGGCGATACTTTCTCCAAAGGTTTAAATACCAGTTTACTGTGAAAACGCCACAGCAAATCCGATAAGCGCTGTATATCCAACAGCTCGCGTTCGGCATCTTGTCGGGTCACCGATAGCAGCACATGCTCGGCATCGTAGCGGCGCAGTACATCGTAAATGAGATCCGTTGAAATGGTCATCTGTTTCATGGTTTTTCGGGTGCCGCCATAGTGTTG
>JBCBZU010000034.1:0-10242 GCA_039815165.1 Pseudomonadota bacterium | reverse complement strand
TCGGTAGATTAAGGATTGTGCTTCTTCCAATTCAGGAATAGCCGAAATCATGGGCAGCATAATGCGTAAGTTGTCCAAACCTTCAGATGCACTCATCATCGCCCTGACCTGAGCCAGAAAAATTTCGGGGTGGTCCAGCGTTACCCGGATACCGCGCCAACCCAAGAAGGGGTTGGCCTCATCAATAGGGAAGTAACTCAAGGACTTATCCCCGCCCACATCCAGGGTGCGCATGGTGACTGTGTGCGGGGTGAAGGCGGCTAGTTGTTCGCGATAAATATCTTTCTGTTCGGTTTCAGTGGGAAAGCGATCTCTCAACAGAAATGGCACTTCTGTCCTGTAAAGCCCGACCCCCTCAGCGCCCCGCTCCAGCGAGCGGGTCACGTCAGCCATAAGACCGGTATTGACCCACAGAGGCACTCGGTGATTATCCAAAGTTTCGCAGGGCAGATCTCGCAAAGACTCATAGCTTTTGACCATCTCACGGTCTTCGCGAAGCAGGGACTCAAACTCAGCCAAGACCTCCGCACTGGGATTGACATAGATGTTGCCACGGTAGCCATCGACAATGACTTGACTACCGTCGAATTGCGTAAACGGTAAGTCCACTGCACCCATCACGGTGGGGATGCCCATGGCACGGGCTAAAATCGCAATATGGGAGTTATCTGAACCCTGAACAGACACCAGACCACTGAGCTTGTCTTTCGGAATCTCTCCCAACACCGAGGCGGTTAATTCCTCGCCCAACAAAATTGCATTGTCGGGAAATTCCTTGTCTTGATGACTGGATTGCTGGAGACAGCCGAGCACCCTACGGCCAAGATCCCGTACATCAGCGGAACGCTCACGCAAGTAGGGGTCATGCATCTGTGAAAACGTTTGGGCATGTTGAAGTATGATTTGACTCCACGCATAGGGAGCAGAGATACCCTTTGCGATGATATCCGTTACCTCCCTTGTCATGGTCGCATCGTCGAGCATGGCGACATAGGCATCGAATAGCGTTTGCTCTTCATTGGTTAGCCGGTCGGCCAGTCGATTGCCTAAATCTTGTATTTCTTTACGGGCGACCCCCAGTGACTCATGAAAGAAGCGCAGTTCCAGTTCAATATCATCACAGCGCTGAAAAGGGACGCTGGACAGGTCCGCGTCGGGTGAGTAAACCACTGCCGTGCCGATGGCTATTCCAGAAGAGCCGGCAACACCACGGAAGCGAGCATCAGCGGATTCCTGCGTATACTTGTGGAGACCACCGGTTGCCTCAGCATGGGCAATAATACCGGATAGCTGAGCGGACAGAGTGACTAGAAAGGCCTCTTCACTCTCCCCAAAGCGGCGGCGATCTTTCTGCTGAACCGCCAGCACGCCCAAGACTTCTTTATGGTGAATAATGGGTACGCCCAGAAAAGAGGCAAAACGCTCTTCGCCGGTTTCGGCAAAGTAGAGATAGCGAGAGTGAGCTTGCGCATTTTCCAGGTTAATGGGTTCACCACGTTTGGCCACATAGCCCACTAAACCTTCATTTTTAGCCATGCTCACGCTACCAATAGCATTCACATTGAGGCCTTCGGTGGCCCGTAAGACATAACGATTATTGTCATCGCGTAGATACAGTGAGCAAACGCGCACAGACATGGCTTCTCGAATGCGGTGAACGGCTACCGCTATCGCATTCGAGAGGTCGCCTGCTGCGTTGACCTCCTGAGTTATGTTGCGCAATGATTCCAGCATACTGTGTACTATTTCCCCGGGGGAATTGGTGGCTTAAACAGGAGTTGCTGCCTGCTTATGGATGACTATTGCTTACAGAGAACAGTCTAGCTTTAGTTTCTATTATCCTAAAAACCGCAGTTGACCGCTTATCTCTCAGCCCAAATTCTGTGTTCAACTGCGGTTTTCAGGATTATGTAGTGCAAAGTCGCGCTCTAATTGACTATGAGCCGGCGACAGCGTTTTTAATGCCCGGCGATAAACATCACGCTTAAAGGAGATGACCTGATCCAACGGGTACCAATAACTCACCCAGCGCCAATCATCAAACTCAATAGATGCCGAGCGATCCAGGCGAATCGCACTGTCATCACTGAGCAGCTTGAGTAAAAACCACTTCTGCTTTTGGCCGATGCACAAGGGGATTTGATGCTCTCTGACCAGGTTTTTAGGTAGTTTGTATTTTAGCCAGCCGCGAGTGACATCAATAATGTCGACATCATTGGCCCTTAGACCCACCTCTTCTTCCAGTTCTCGGTAAAGTGCTTGTTCCGGGCTTTCGCCCTCATGGATACCGCCTTGGGGAAACTGCCAGGCATCCAAACCGCCTATACGACGCGCCCACAATAATTGGCCTTTAAGATTACTGAGGATTATTCCTACATTGGCACGAAACCCATATGTATCGATCAAAGTTGCTCTCCTGGTTGAGCTTTGAAAAACTGCTTCTTAACTTATTAGACTGAGTCCCTTGGAAACCGCTGCTGAACGCTTACTGATTAGGTAAGAAATGGATAGGGTTGAGAAAGTACCTCGTTTGTTATTTACCCATAGCGTGTGATTAAGCCCGCCAGCAGGCTTGGTTTTGAAGCTTATCCCCCAGCGCGAATGCTGTGTTTAACTGCGTTTTCCAGAACTGTTCAATTTTCTATAGAATAACCGCAATTGAGGATTAGTGAAACTCGATAATGGCACTATCAAGCCTACAATATGAGGCAATTTGTAAAATGACAGGTTTTTACAGGCTGTTGTGAGCCTTTCGGAGCGGATAAAGGGATTTATTTTTACAGCGCTGAATGGATAGGCTAAATGAATATAAAGCAGCATAAAGAAAAATGAGGGGTTTTTGTGGCTGACAAAACCTTGATCGCCATGCACAGGGGGCTCTACGGGCAAGATCAAAATCGTCTCTTTATCTGCATCCCGCACGAGAATGGGCAAAAGCGAGCGACTTTAAGAGCGGTCCGTATTTAAAATCTTAGTCACCATGACAAAAGTGCCTTCTTTTTTAAAGGTTTCTTTTAGACAAATTTGTATGGCATTCATGACGGTATCGTATTCGCCAAAGACCTGTGTGCTGATACGGTTTTTCTGCACCTCAAGCCCCTCGTAAGCGCTAATGGAAGATATAAACGCTTTAATGGGCGCGACATAACCGTCTTGTAAAGGGTATAAAGAAAGATCAGCGGAGATATTCATGGCGGGTAGTCCACAGGCTAAAGTGAAGAGCTTAGCATAGGTAAAACGGTCGCCACCAATAGCAAGCCCATCAGGCCATTAAACCATCTTCGCTGCTGAGGATTATTCAGCAGGCGCCCCAAGACTTCACCAAAACAGATCCAAACACTGGTACTCACTACAGCCGCCAACATAAAGGCGATAGCCAGAACCGCTATCTCGATAAAAATAGCATCACCCAATGAGGTAAAGGTGCCGACTGCACCAATGACCATCACCCACGCCTTGGGGTTAACCCATTGAAATAAGGCCGATTGCATAAAAGTCATTGGGCTTGGTGCACGTGAATTGGATGACTGTATCGGGGCAAAGGCCATCTTCCAAGCCAAGTATAGTAGATAGGCAGCACCGATGATTTTGATCATCAGATGTAAGGCGGGATAAAGCAAAAAAATCTGACCCAAGCCGAAGCCAATACTTAACAACATAAAGGGTACGCCTATAATAATACCCAATGCATGAGGTACGGTGCGACGAGGGCCAAAGCGTATGCTTGAGAGCAGCAGCATAAGGTTATTAGGGCCTGGCGTCACTGTCATGCTCACTGCAAAGAGTAAGCCGGCAGCGAAAAAAGCAAGCAGCGATGCCAGGCTGTCCACAAAGGTTCCGTCCACAAAGGTCCCGTCCACAAAGGCTCCTAGGGCTGCCAGAATGGTTTGATTGATTCTTGTCTTGCCTGCTCAGCACTTAAACCAATATCGGCCAACTGCCAATCGGGCATGGATACCAGCGCTTTTCGAGTTCGATAGCGTCTGATATAGGCCGATAACAGTTGTTTAAGACGGTTATTCTTTAAACTTACAGACCTTGTTTCAGCAGAACCAGACAAGGGCGCTGCATTCAAAAAGCTGTATTCGGTATCAATACAATCGCGATAAATTTTCATTGCGCCTCCTATTTAAATTAGACATTGTGTATTGGAGACATAGAATAGAAAAAATTGGCAAAACAATACAGATTCAAATACAATTAATTTCAACCATGACAGATTAAAGAAGTTTGTACTGTCATGATAAAAAACAGCGGATCTGTACTGCTTTCGAATTTTCTAAACAATCTGTCATGCTTTTAAGTGCGGTGAATACAATGAAACTCTACGAAGAACTCGCGGAAACCATTAGCAATCAAGTGGATCAAGGCTACTTTCAACCCGGTGATAAACTGCCCTCGATTCGCCAAATGAGTCAACACCACCACGTTAGCATCTCCACTGTGCAAGAAGCCTACCGGCTATTGGAAGAACGGGGGCTTACAGACGTAAAGCCCAAGTCGGGTTACTACATCGCAATGGGCAAACAAACACCTGAACTGCCCGATATAAGCCGACCTACACCCAAGCCTCTGGAAGTCTCCCAGTGGGAGTTAGTGGTTCAATTGCTTTATAGCCACGAAAAAGATGGTGATCTGGCTCTGGGAAAAGGCACCCCGGATGTCGGTGCCAGCACACTGAGACCACTGTCAAAAATTATGGCCAATATCAGTCGCCGCCGAGATATTAACGACTTTACCTACGATAGCCTCCAGGGGGCTGAAGAGTTACGCTTGCAGATTGCCCGACTGATGGTTGGCTCAGGCTGTCGACTGCACCCTGATGACATCGTGATTACCACCGGTTGCCAAGAGGCATTGGCTTGCAGCATGCGTTCCATCGCTCAAACAGGGGACATTGTTGCCATTGATTCGCCCAGCTTTTATGGTTCGATGCAAACCATTCAGGCCATGGGCTTAAAAGCCCTGGAAATTCCCACCCATCCCGAAACCGGTATCAGCCTGGAGGCATTGGAACTGGCTTTAGAGCAATGGCCCATTAGCGTACTGCAACTAACGCCTATTTGTAACAATCCACTGGGCTACACCATGCCGGACAGCCATAAACAAAGCCTTATAGAACTGGCCAATCAGCATAATATTGCCATTATCGAAGACGATATTTACGGTGATCTCGCCTATAGCTATCCGAGACCGCGCTCTATCAAATCATTTGATACTGATGGCCGTGTTTTGTTTTGTTCTTCATTCTCGAAAACCATATCGCCCGCATTTCGTACCGGATGGTGCGTTCCAGGACGCTATATTCAACAGGTTAAGCACATGAAATATGTGTCTACTGCTTGTGGGTCAGTACTACAACCCAGGGCCATCGCAGAATTTATTGCGCAGGGGCATTACGAGCGACATGTAAGAAAAATGCGCTCGCAATACCTTCGTGGTCGAGACTGCATGATTGACTGGGTAAACCGCTACTTCCCCGAGGGCACAAAAATGTCCTATCCCCAGGGAAGCTTTTTGCTTTGGGTAGAACTCCCCAAGGCAATTGATGCGGTCAAACTCAACGAGGCACTGGCCAGTGAAAAAATCAGCATTGCACCAGGGGTATTGTTTACCGCTTCGCAAAAATATCGGCACTGTTTGCGCTTAAATTACGCGCAGGAGTTTAACGAGCCCATGCGTAAAGCGATAGAAACCATAGGCGCAACAGCGATCAAATTATTGGCTAATGCGCAGCACTGAAAAGTGCTCGACGGCTTAAGGGCATCGCTAAAAATTATCTTTTTCCGCGACCTTGGTGCACGCTCTGTACTCGAATCCTGATGTACGCACCAGTGCACTGTGGTTGTCCGTGCGGTGCTGCTTGATCTCATAAAAAACCTATTGTTTAGCGCTACCCTTAAACCTTATCCCCCGGTTAAACACTCTGCAACTGGTGCATCCAGTGTTTAATTTAAAATAAAATTTCCAGCACTAATGGATTAAGGTTTTAGAAAATTAATGGCCGACAATTTTATTGATTGTATTAACAACAGCATTTAAACCGTTTATTCTGGACACACTTAAGTGTTTATCCAACTGTAAGGCTGCAAAATACTGCTTAAAATCGATGCGCTCAATCGCTTCTATATGCTCGCCCTGAACGCGACATAAAATAAGTGCCAGCAGACCTTTGACAATGGCAGAATCACTGTCGGCAGCAAAAAAATAGCGCTCATTCTGTTGTTTGACAGCCAGCCATAAACTGGATTCGCAGGCCTTAATACTATACTGTTGTTCACGAATGGCAGATTTAAAAGAGATACACTTGCCCCACTCAATAATTTGTTGGTACCGCCTTTGCCAGGGCTTTATCCGAATTAATGACTGATATGCGCATTTAGAAAAATCATCATTAAAAATACCTTGATCAAAGCTTTTGTTTTCTGTTAAAAAATTAACGCTAATATGCTGAAAAAAATTATCAATACTATCAATTAGTCGATTGATATCATCCTCGGTATTATAAGCTGCCAGAGAAATGCGCAAACCCCCGTCAAGATTTTTGGTATTCCATAGCGGCTGTGCACAGTGATGGCCCACCCTCACGGCGATATCATTTTCGTCCAGCCAAAAACCAAGGTCGTAAATTGAATAAGGTTTTTTAACGGATAATGCAGCAATACCGACATTATTTTTAGCGCTTGTTAGTACAGTGATAGCGGGATATTTTTGTCTCAATTGGTCAAGACAGTTATGTAGCAGCTCAATTAAGCCTTGCTCATAGTCTCGAATTGCCTGACGAGGATATTTGCAAACAAAGTCAATGCAGGCGCCCAATCCGGCAATGGCGGATAATGGCGCCGTGCCCGTCTCCAGGCGCATTGGTGAATGGTGATATTCACAGGAATGCAGATCAACTGTCTTAACCATCTCGCCACCAAATTGTAAGGGTGGCCAGTGATCCAACAGATCCCGACGGCCATAGAGTATTCCGATACCAGAAGGACCATAAAATTTATGGGCAGAACAGGCAAGAAAATCACAGCCCATTGCATTGACATCGATTTTCTGGTGGGCCACCAGTTGAGAGGCGTCAACAGCGACGCTTACATCAGGAGCCCGGCGTTTAATTGCCTTGATAAATCCATCTGGGATACGCTCACCCAAGATATTGCCCGCCGCACTAATTGCTACAACCTTTGTCGCTTTTGTTATTTTTTCCAGCAGGTCATTATAGCTTTCTGCAAAAACCAAGTTAGCCGACTCTGATTTTGCCAGCACCTGCCACGGCACAAGATTAGCGTGATGCTCTGCAATAGTGATAAGAATCTCGTCATCGGCCTGCAATTTCCCCTTAAATCCATTGGCAATAATATTTAATGATTCGGTTGCGCCAGAGGTAAAAACAATACTTTCGGTTTGTTGGGAATTGATAAAATAAGCCACTTTTTTTCGAACCGACTCGACAATATTGGTTGCCTTTTGCGCCAGCCGATAACCAGAACGATGGGCATTGGCATTAGACTTTATGTAAAAATCACTAATGGCATCAATAACGCACTGAGGTTTTTGAGTTGTCGCCGCGTTATCCAGATAGACCAAGGACTGGTTTTCCTGTTGGTCAAAAAGAGGGAACTGTTGCTTAAATACAAGGGGGTTAAAATTCATAATTGAAATAACTGTCGAGCATTGCCTGTCGTGACTTGAGCAATAGTATTCAGTGTTTCTTGACGTAGTTCAGCCAGGCACTTTGCCACATCTATCACCTTTAGTGGGCTATTGGGGCGACCTTGATAGCCATTCAAGGGCATATCGGGGGCATCCGTTTCCAATAATAGCGCGTCTAGCGGCATCGCCTGTACCATACGCCGTGTTTTCGCAGCCCGCGGGTAGCTAATGGTACCGCCAATACCCAAAGAAAACCCCAAGCGCCAATATTGCCTGGCCAACTCAACAGCGCCTGAAAATCCATGGATAACGCCCCCCTTTTGCGGTCGATAGCGGGCTAACAATGCTAATAATTGATTGTGTGCTTTACGACAGTGAATCACTAAAGGTTTTTGGTATTCACAAGCCAATGCTAACTGCTGTTCAAAAATAGGCTGCTGCCGGTCTAAGGGTAGATCAATAAGCCCATCGAGGCCGCACTCACCCAGGGCCACGCATAATGGCTGTTGCAGGCATTCGTGCATAAACTGTTGCTGCTGTGAATTTAAACGCTCACCCGCAAGCCTTGATACCCACCAAGGGTGCACCCCAACCGCGCCTACAGTGCCTGGGTAGGTTTTTGCCAAAGAAAATAGCCCTGGCCATTGTTCAGGCGTCGTTCCCGGTATTAATAAGCCGTCAATATTGTGTTTGCGACACTGCTGCCAGATAAGCTCGCGATCACGATCAAATTCAGCAAAGTCGAAATGGCAGTGACTGTCAAAGAATGTCGAGCTATTTATGTCGGACATAGCAGGGTAATTATCCCGGAAAGCACGGTTATGGAAAGCGCGGCCAGGCACAAAATGCAGCTACTTTGGTGATTCCGCGGCATTGTTGCGACATTGTCAATATCTTACGCCATAAATAAGCGATCAACTACAGTTTTCAGAATAAACAGTTTCCAGAATAGACGGTTTCCAGAATAAATTTTTGATGTGGCTCAGGTCCACTTGTCATATTCTACGGGCGCAGTATAATCGCGCCTCTCAAACATTTAACGAATAGGAAAGGCATATGAAAATCGAAAAGAAAACGGCTGAGTACACTGTATTTAAGCGAGCTGACAGCCGCTATGCAGTGAAAGGCAACAATAAGAAATTCATCAATGGTGAAGACAAGGTAAAAATCCTTATAGCAGAGGGCTTGCTAGAGGCCCCCAAGCCCAAGGCAGAAGCAGCGCCCGCTGAATCTGAAGTTGCCGAAGAGTCTGCTGCAAAGCAGTAATTCTGGCTCAGCCCTCTACCGAAGGGTGGAGGTTTTATTGCTTTTGCTCAAATCCACATAAGCACATAAGTTCGAATTGTTCCTTGACTCCTTTAAAATAATCCGCATAATCGTTATAAACTAGAAGCCCTTATTGTTTGTATCCCAGACGCCGACTCGCCGCAGGGAACAGCCTAAATTTTATAGGTGTTCAATACTATATAAAGGTGTTCAATAGACGTAATGATAACCAACATAGCGAAACAATGGCCGTATAGTAATGCTATTGCTTTGTCTAGCCTGAAAGACAATGTTTTTGATAACCGCTCTTGAGCAATACTCTACTGTATTTTTTACTCCATTCGCTACCCGCAGAGCAATCAGTTTATGGTAGCAAAAAATAGTTTTTTTTCTCTCTTTCCGCTTTCTCTTCTCCCGCTGGTTTTGCTTTCTATTTTCGATCTTACTATTGATAAGCTTAGTTTTCTCTACAGGATTTTTCATGGAAAAAATTTACATTCTAGATACTAACGTATTGTTACATGACCCTATGGCAATTCACGCCTTTGCCGAGCACAGAGTTGTTATACCCATGACGGTATTGGAAGAGCTGGATATTATTAAAGATCGGCAGGATAAGTACGTTAGCCGCGAAGCGCGCATTGCGATTAATAATGTTGAAAAAATTATGGGTAAAGCAAGTCCTAAAGAGATACAGCGCGGTGTCAAAATACTCACTAATGACCCCGGCAATAACCCGGGACCACTATCGGTTTTTCCCGATCAAAAAATTCAAAGTGATGACAATATTCCCTATTTAAACTCTACTCATGAACATGCTAATGATAATCGCATTATCAATGTGGCGCTCAATTTACAAAATACCAACCCAGATGCATTTGTTTGTCTGGTGACTAAAGATATTAATATGCGTCTTAAGGCCAAGGGTTCTGGCCTTGAGCAAGTAGAAGACTACCGTAATGATAAAGTGCTCGATGACGTTGATTTACTGGCCAAAGGCTATGAGTTTTTTGAAGACGGTTTTTGGCAGCAAATAAAACGGGTAAGTACAGAACGACAGGGCACCGAGACTGTTCATCTCATTGATAAAAGCGCTTTGCCCTACGCGTATCCAAAACTGTTTTTATTGGATGATAGCGATTTTGTTGGCTTGGTGGTAAAAATTGACGACCAGCATATTCATATTTTTGACCTCAATAGGGCCAGGCTTATGAGGCAAAATTTTTGGGGCATCCAGCCAAGAAACATCGAGCAAGCCATGAGCATGTTTTTACTCGACAATGACGATATCGACATGACGGTGATGACCGGACCCGCCGGGTCAGG
>JBCBZU010000164.1:0-5407 GCA_039815165.1 Pseudomonadota bacterium | reverse complement strand
GTTGGACAGTTTGGTGTGCAGCTTGAGGATTGCACTGATTTCGTCTGACACCATTTTACCGACCGGGATGCCAGTCCAATTGGCCACGACTTCTGCCACTGCCTGGCTGTTAACGCTGGTTTGTATCATCGGGTCTTTACCTTGAATATCCGTCAGCGTTTGCACTTCTTGCTGTAATTGTGTTTTCAAAGTATCCAGTTGTTGACCGCTAAGCAGGTCTTCCGAGTTTATTTCAGCTTGATCTTCTGCATTTTTTTGTCGGATAAAGTTTTCTTCTATTTGTGTTTGCAAGGCGTGAATTTGACTGACAGCCTGTTTTTCTTTGCTCCACTGTGCTTGTTGTTGTGCCAGGTTGGTATTTAATTTGTCAAGTTCATGTGTGATTGTAGCGATGCGTTCTTCACAGTGACCACTGGTAACATTTTCCCGCTCGAGTAAATCTAAGTTGGTCTCACATTGCATTATACGTCGTTTGGTATCCTCAATAACCGCAGGTGTTGCACTTTGACTCAGTGCCACACGGGCACAGGCGGTATCCAACAAACTGACGGATTTATCCGGTAATTGTCTCGCGGTGATGTAACGACTGGAAAGGTGGACAGAGTCGATAATGGCTTCATCCAGTATACGCACGCCATGGTGGGACTGGAGCATTTGGGAAATGGCCCGCATCATATTGATCGCTTTTTCCTGGCTGGGTTCTTCAACTTTCACCACTTGAAAACGCCGGGTCAGTGCGGGGTCGCGCTCAATGTATTTTTTGTATTCCGCCCATGTGGTTGCTGCTATGGTGCGCAACTCACCGCGCGCCAGGGCGGGTTTGAGTAAGTTAGCGGCATCGCCCTGGCCCTCTTTGCCGCCGGCGCCGATCAGCGTATGGGCTTCATCAATAAACATGATAATGGGTTGTGTAGAGGCTTTGACTTCTGCAATCACTGACTTAAGCCGGTTTTCAAATTCCCCCTTTACACTGGCCCCGGCTTGTAGCAGACCGAGGTCCAGGCTCAGCAGGGTCACTCCTTGCAGCGGGGCGGGTACATCACCGGTGGCGATGCGCAGCGCAAAGCCTTCTACAACGGCGGTTTTGCCGACCCCGGCTTCTCCTGTGAGTATGGGATTGTTTTGTCGGCGGCGAACCAGAATATCGATGATTTGGCGAATTTCCTGGTCGCGGCCTATCACGGTGTCAATGCGGCCCTCTTTGGCGGCGGCGGTTAAATTCAGGGTAAATTTGTCCAGTGATGGGGTCTTGGAGATACTGTCGGCCTTCCTTTCTGTGGCTGCGCTATCTTCCGCGCTGACTGTCGAGCTGGATTCAGCGGTGCTACCAACAATGGCATTGGCCACATCCCTTATTGATTCTGGTGCAATTTTATTTAACTCACCAGAGCTTATATTGGTAGATCGCCTCAGGTTATCGTCCAGTAGCAAGGCCGCGAGCAGGTGTCCTGAGCTGACTTGTTGGTGGCCATATTCCACTGAGGCCAGAACCCAGGCACTTTTGGTGAGATCAACAATTGTTGGCGAAAATGCAGGGGCTCGGGAGTTGCCGGTTTTAATGACATCCAATTCCCGGTTGAGATCCTGGGTGAGTTTGCCTATGTCAATTTCAAACTTATCCAAAATAGCCATCAGGTCACTGTCATTAATATCGAGAAGCTTTAACATCCAGTGCTCAATTTCTATATTGTAATGGCTGCGCGCACTGCACATGCCAGCCGCGCCTTCGAGGGCCACCCTGCAGGGTTGATTAACTTTGTTGACAAGTGATTTTAAGTCGATGTTTATCATGTTTTATCCTTTTTTACTGTTGTCAGTGAGACTAAAATAGCTGTCTGTTATAAAGACGGTTAGGTTAAACGTTTAGTCGATATGGTGACATCAACGGTTTCATTGTTATCGCTTTGGGATAAAGGGTGAAAAGCAAGCCAGGCGTTCCAGTTCAGCGCAGGTGGCTGGCGGTATTTTAGCGCAGTTCGCCGGGGGATATCAGCTCGCCTAAAGCGCAGCACAATATCGTAGTTGATTTCTAAACCCGCATAAAATTTAATGAGTTCACTCAGGGCTTTTAATGACTTGGTGCCGGGGGCGAACTGCAGGCGCTGATGCTTATCCAGTGGTCCGAGAATAATGCGAATTTTACCCTGGGCAAACCAGCCTCTTGCGCCTACGATAACGGACTTACCCAGGCGAATATTTTGCCCTTTGGGTTGGTGTTTTGAGGGCATGCGAGAGCGGACATCGTCGATAAGGTCTTGCCATTGGCCAACAAATTCCTCAATACACACATCGATGCCAAATTGGTGTTGAATAATGGCTTTTAAGCCCGTTGGCGTTCTCACTTTTTGTGTGAGCAGGCCACTGTAATAAATCAGCGCTTCACCGGGTATACTGAGCTGTTGTGTCATGTGCTCAGTACTTAAGCCAATTAATGATAGTAGTGTCGCAGTCGCCGGGTCGGATGTCCGCTGTTTTGTGGCAAATAAATGCTGGCGTTCATACTCTAAGGGCAGGTGGTACTTGGTTCCCGCGCGATAAAAAAGCGAGGTGATGCGGTGATTAAACAGGTCTAAAAAGTCTAGCAGTGATGGGTCTTTTGCTTTTAGTCTTTGTAAAATTAATTCGGTGTAGTGGTAGGGCAGAGTGCTATTGGTTCCATTTAAGCCGATAAAATTAACTTGCATTTGCCATTGCAGCAGGCCGTTGATTTTTTCTTTTAGCTGAATTTTTTCGACGGATGAATTGGCAAACGTTAGCGCATTATGGCTATAAAAATATATGTTTTCTGAAGCCGGAGGAATAAAACCAGAAACAGGATTGACGCTGTGTTTGCTTGCCTTGGCGTCGCTGTGGGATGAAATTGCGGATTGTTCCAATAACGTTTCGCGATTGCTAAAGATTGATGCACGCTCCAACAATCTCACTATTTGAAAAAATGAGAAGTTAAAAGGCTCTGCTGTCACTTTTTGGACTACAGAAGTATTTTTTCGCCAGTTCTTGGAGGACATTTTTTGAGGTAGCCTTCTTTATTTTTCACTTTGACCAGTAAACGTGAAAAAGAGTTGATTGAACAATACAATGAAAAAAAGTTTTCGAGAACGGTGGAAAATAAAAATCCGCTGCTGCCGCTTAGCGCCATTTCATCCATGGTGACTTCAATTTCTATGCCCCGACAAATCGTTGTGCGGCCATCGACCGTCATTGGAGCACTGATAGGACGCGCTGACACCTGATCAATGGACTCAATAATCGCTTTAGTAGCCGCTGATTCTTTAAAATCATAAAGGCTTAAAATAGCCTTCAGAGCATCGGTTGCACTCTCATTGCCACAGATGGATAAATAATTTAAATTTAAGTGCGATATCAAGCGCCATCTGGCATGATTGCGTAAAGGTGGCCTAACCGTGTTGGTTGGTTTGGTCACACAGCGTATGCGTGCACAGGGGGGCGAGCCATCGATGCACTGCAACTGGGGCTGATTAAGGTTGAAAGGCAGTTTTGCCGGCTGATCGCGATTGCTACACAAGGTATCTATTATGATTATTTGGTCATCATGGGTGTTGGGGTTGAATTGAAGATCCACGAGGTTGATGAATACATCCGTGCCGTCGTCACGATGATAATTATTGTGCTTGGCATTTTTGCGTGAAGATAACCAAAATGCTTGTCGCTGTTTGTCTTGTTGGCTATGGCTTAGGCCGTAAAACGGTAAGTACTCTTGTTTTTCTCCGCTACTGCTGGAGCCAAGTACTTTTTTTATTGAATAGACTTCATAACCCTTGGGCCTGCGGGCATCGGCTATTATTTGATATTCTTGTTGACTATGATCTAATTTTATAGGATCTGCTTTGTGTTCGAAGATATTGACAATAGGTGTGCAGCCCAGCAAAAAATTATCGCCGGAAATATTGTGCTCAAGTTCTATGGTGCTTTCTTTGAGGTAAAAATACAGGTCAAGTTTGTTAGCGGCATCGTTAGGGACTTTTTCGTCCACCCGCACTATATCAATAAACATAAACTTTTCATAAAAAATAAAATACTCAGTGAGTAAACGATAGCCAATAAATGAGGTTTCAGGATAGGGCAGTAAATTCTCATCCAAGCCAAACCCCACCGCTTGAATGCAATCCTTGTCGAGATAAACCGGTGAGGTATCAAGCTCGGGCTGAACCATTACCAGCCCCTCGCAGCCGTTAAGTAATAGCTGGTATAAAGGTTGAATATGTTGTGGTTCACCTTTAAGGTAAAAGCGTAACTTGTTCGGGCGTAGGTCAGAGAAGTGTATGTCTTCGGTAAATGTCTGCAAAGATAATTTTAACACCCCGCCTGCGCTCTGCATTTTAGACGAGCCAGGGGAAGAGAATGGCCGGCCAAAAATACTGGCACTTACGATATTCATTGGTAACAGCTCTGTCTCATAGGCAGTAGAGAAGCGGCAGGTTTCGTTTTGGAACTGTTCGGTTTGCAGTAAAGTGTGTTTAGCGATGGTGTAGCTGGAGTCGAGCTGTTCACTATCCGCAATAAACTGAGCAATAGACATTGAAGGGATGGGCTGCTGATAATGGGGAAACAGCACGCCCAACAGGGCATCGCTCAATTCCGGAAAATCATCATCCAGCTTGTGTTGAATACGTGCATTTAAATAGGCAAAGCTCTCAATAAGTCTTGATACATGGGGGTCTTCTGTCGCATCTGCCCCTATATTTAGCCTACCGGCAATTTTAGGGTGCTCTTTGGCAAATTCAGCGCCCAATTGCCGAATAAACGCTAATTCTTTTTCATAATAGGGAAGCAGTTCGTCAGACATTTCAAACCTCTTGGACGCTAACCGTTCTCGATATCGGTTCTAAAGCGGAATCAAAGATAATTGATTCTGGAACCGGGTCGGCATAAATAGTTGCATCTATACGAAATCTTACGGTGTGATCGGTCGACTTAGCATTGTCGAGATAACATACTTTCACGGATTTAAACCGCGGTTCAAAGGTTTTTATTATACTCTCAAGCTTGGCGGTAAACTGTTTTTTCTTGTCAACATCCGCAATATTGATGGTGGCAAGATCAGGCAGCCCGTAGTTCAATTGTGAATTGGCGAGTTCCGTGCAGTCGCTGGGCGGCTCTACTATACGACAACGGGTATTTAAGAGATTTTCTAAATCCCGGCGAATGCTGTTGCGCAGACCGGATAACTGTTGGTGTTTATTTTGCTCCGCTTCACTATTCAGATGCGGTTCGTTATCAATTAATCTGTCCAGTATCGATGCGCGCAACGATTGATTTTTATTTACCCACGTCAGAGAGATTTATCGTCGTTGGGAGACGAGCGCACCCCCCTCGTAGTTTGAGGATATCGGAGGCCTCAGGAGGACCTCAAGGCGACAGTTCTCAAGGTCTGCTCAGGCTACCG
>JBCBZU010000119.1:0-6402 GCA_039815165.1 Pseudomonadota bacterium | reverse complement strand
CGACGTCGGCTGCGGCGAGAATTTGGAAAATAATAACACTTAGGGGTAAGACTAGACTCAGTCTCTTTATAGAATAAAGCGCTTGGGGATTATTTTTGGCTGTTTAGGATTGCTTTGCGCAGTACATCAATGGCTTTATGGCGGGGAAAACTCGCTCGCCATGCCAGGGCAACTGTACGGGTCGCCAGTGTATCCGACAGTGGTCGCGTTATTAGTGAGCTGTTGTCGTAACGGCCAATGGCAGCAGAGTCTGGCAATATGGTAATACCAATGCCAGAGGCGACCATGTGGCGCATGGTTTCCAGTGAGCTGCCCTCGTCTGCGGTACGAATCGGAGTCACATCGGCTGAGGGTTCCGCTTGAATATTGGGGCAAGCCTCAAGAATTTGATCCCGGAAACAGTGGCCAGGGCCAAGCAGGAGCACATTTTCGTCGCTAAGATCATTCGAATCAACGCGGTCTTTGGCCGCCAGTGGATGGCTTCCAGGCAGCAGCACGACAAAGGGTTCCTCATATAGCTTTTGTGTAACCACATCAGCTTCTGTAAACGGTAGTGCAACGATGATAACGTCTAGTTCGCCTTTGCGCAGTCGATGTCGAAGTGTTGCGGTATAACCTTCTTCCACGTATAAGGGCATACTGGGCGCCAGTTCCCGCAAAACAGGGATAAATTTAGGAAAGAGGTAAGGTCCAATGGTAAAAATAGCACCCACTTTCAAGGGGCTGCTGAGCTGGTCTTTACCCATGGTGGCGATATCTTTAATAGCAGAGGTTTGTTCCAGCACTTTTTGTGCTTGAGCGACAATCAATTCTCCCATTGGTGTAGGATTGACTCGGGTTTTAGAGCGTTCGAATAAGGCGATATCGAGTTCGTCTTCAAGTTTTTTTACTGCGACACTGAGTGTGGGTTGAGACACATGGCAGCGGTCGGCGGCCCGTCCGAAGTGTTGCTCCTGAGCAAGAGTCACAATATAGCGCAATTCCGTTAAAGTCATTATTGAATTATAGTTGTCAATTAAATTTATCAATGACCAAGTAGAACAGATTACCCTGATGCCAACAAGACAAGGGCTTGAAAAACGTAATCAATGTCACAAGAATCAACAAAAAAATTACTGTTATTGGGCTTTGGAGACATTGCTCGCCGTTTAGTTCAGCAATTACCGCCAGATCAGTTTGCGATTAAGGCTGTTCGCCGTCGGTCTGATAACTATCCGGGTGTCGAATCTGTGGCCATGGATTGCACAAATCGACAAGCCATGGTGAATTTACTGGAATCTGGCTTTGATATTATTGTAATCACCATGACACCCGCGCAGATGAGTGATGCCGGCTATAAGCAAGCCTATGTAGGCGCAGTGGATAATTTGATCCAGGGTTTGAATAAGCACCAACAGTCGCCCCAATTGATTATTTTTGTTTCCAGTACCAGTGTATATGGGCAGACCCGTGGTGAGTGGGTAGATGAGAACTCGGTCACTGAACCCAAGACTTACAGTGGCAAGCGTCTGCTTGAAGCGGAAACCCTGTTAAGTGAGAGCCATTACCCCACTTGCTGCGTGCGTTTCTCCGGGATTTACGGGCCTGGTCGCCGCCGCTTAATTGAACAAGTGCTGGCGGGCCATGGTGCAGTTGCTGAGCCTGTCCTTTACAGTAATCGTATCCATGCAAATGACGGTGCCGGGATTCTCGCCCATCTTATTGTCAATAGAGCGTCTTTGACCCTCGAGCCCATCTATCTTGCCAGCGATTGTGAGCCATCCCCTTTGCATGAAGTCAAATATTGGCTGGCTGAACAGCTCGGTTTGCCCAAAGAGCATTTACAGCCCAAACCATTGGCGCGCAGTTTGCGCAGTAGTAAACGTTGCTCTAACCAAAAAGTTCGCGACCTGGGCTATCAATTCCGTTATCCTACTTACCGACAGGGCTATAAACAGTTGCTCGACAAATAGATATTTACAGGATTTATGTGATGAACCACAAATGACTACAAATGAGAGTTTGTATTAATTGCCTTTATGTGAATTCAAGACGAGTACCTGTTTTCATCTTAATCGCAACAATTGCAAATATCTGGTCTGTATTTAAGACTTACTCCCAGGGCAACCCAACTGAGTTTTTTTAGTTAAATGGGGGAAAGGTTTTTAATGGCTTTGCCTTCGATATAGGTAAAGATAAATTTGTTTTTTTCTTTAATGATTAAGTAGATGCTAAAAACATGAATACCAACAGTAAAAAAGAGATACTGCTTATTTATGATAAGCAATGTCCCGCCTGCGATTTCTATTGCAATATTGTTCGCATTCGTGAGTCAGTGGGCGAATTGGTGCTAGTAGATGCAAGGGAATCTTCAGAGGTGATGGATGATATTACCAAACGTGGCTTGGATATTGATCAAGGTATGGTGTTGAAAGTCGGTGACCAGCTTTATTATGGCGCTGACGCCATATATATTTTATCAACCATGGGCAGCCAGTCGGGGCTGTTTAACCGCTTTAATTATTGGTTATTTAAATCAAGGTCGCGATCAGCCATGCTTTACCCAATATTAAAATCGGGTCGAAATGTATTGTTGAAATTGCTGGGCAAAACAAAAATAAACAATTTGACGCTAGAAGATAATCATCGTTTTTAGCCGGTCACTGTCTCTGGGCCAAATGAATTTTTGCGGTTTTTATGGCTGCTCTCACCTGTTTGGGAGCGGTGCCGCCCACATGATCACGCGCGGCCACTGATCCTTCGAGGGTAAGTACATCGAATACGTCGTGTTCGATAAGTTCTGAGAATTGCTGTAGCTCTGCCAGCGACATCTCAGACAGATCCTTATTTTTTTCAATACCATAGGCGACTGCCTTGCCAACGACTTCGTGGGATTCGCGAAAGGCAATACCTTTATGTACCAGGTAATCGGCTAAGTCAGTTGCAGTCGAGAAACCGCGTTTAGCCGATGCGTACATGTTGTCTTTTTTGGCGGTGACGGATGGCATCATGTCGGCAAAAGCATGAAGGCAATCGATAAGCGTATCAATTGTATCGAACAGCGGCTCTTTATCTTCTTGATTATCTTTATTGTAGGCGAGCGGTTGTGATTTCATTAAGGTCAGCAGGCTGATTAGATGGCCATTTACTCGGCCAGTTTTACCCCGTACAAGCTCTGGTACATCAGGATTCTTTTTCTGTGGCATAATCGAAGAGCCGGTGCAAAAGCGATCTGGCAGATCAATAAAATCAAATTGTGCCGATGCCCATAAAATAAGTTCTTCACTGGCCCGTGATAAATGCGTGAGTAATACGCTGGCACATGCACACAGCTCAATTGCAAAGTCGCGATCACTAACAGAGTCCAGGGAATTGGCAGTGGGCTTGTCAAAGCCCAGTAAATCGGCGGTCATATGGCGATCAATAGGGTAGGTGGTGCCGGCTAAAGCCGCAGCACCCAGAGGGGATTGATTAAGCCGCTTACGACAATCCATAAAGCGGTCATAGTCCCGCTGCAGCATTTCAAACCAAGCCATTAAGTGATGGCCGAAAGTCACCGGCTGAGCCGTTTGTAAATGGGTAAAACCTGGCATAATGGTATCGGCTTCACGTTCAGCAAGGCTCAATAAGCCCGTCTGTAAACGCGTGAGTTGTCTGCCGATGGTGTCGATAGCCGCCCGTGAATAAAGCCTAATGTCGGTGGCAACCTGGTCGTTGCGGGAACGGCCGGTATGCAGCTTTTTGCCGGTGATGCCGATTCGCTCAGTGAGCGCATTTTCAATATTCATATGCACATCTTCAAGCGCCACAGACCATTCAAACTGCCCCGATTCAATATCCTCGCGTATGGCTTCAAGCCCGGCATATATTTGCTGCTTTTCATCTTCGCTTAATACGCCGATTTTGGCGAGCATGGTCGCATGGGCAATGGAGCCCTCTATATCCTGTAAATACATACGCTGATCAACATTGACGGAGGCAGTAAAGCGCTGCACAAAGGTGTCGGTGGCTTCTGAAAAACGTCCGCCCCAGGTAGAAGATGTGTTATTGGTTTGCATGTTGGATG
This sequence comes from Pseudomonadota bacterium, assembly GCA_039815165.1. Lineage (GTDB taxonomy): Bacteria > Pseudomonadota > Gammaproteobacteria > Pseudomonadales > Cellvibrionaceae > CANLBN01. Next base: position 2,357 of record JBCBZU010000119.1, on the reverse strand, counting down.
ATTGGGGCTTTTTACTCATGGATAAACACTGTTTTTTGGGGTGATTTTTAAAACGGACTTAGAGGCTCGGATTATAACAAAATGAGAGCCGTAAAATAGAGGCGCTGTTACTACCCGATTTAGAGAAAACAATACACTGTCGTTTCAAACCTTCGGAGGCAGGAGCCGACGTAGAGCTTACAGCGATGTCTTTACCGTGCGTTTGAAATGGCAGTGTATTCTTTTAAACTGCCCCATTAGTAAGCCGTCAACTGATTGTCTAGCGGGCAGCGCTATTTTGGACTGTGGTTTGTCTGTGATAGACTCATCTTCCATGATTAAGCAGCCCAAGCACGCGCTACCCTTACTGCCTTTTCTCTGTGAGCCAGCCGCTATTCTGAGCTTAGTTATAATAGGTGAATTACTGGCATTGGTTTTAGTGTTGGCCAATACAAGCCATGTCTTTTCCTGGTCGGCATTGGGCTCTATATCGATGGTTGTTCAATGGATTATGCTTTGTTGTGCGTTGGTTTTATGCAAGCTCCATGAACTGCTGAACCGCTTGCCCGCAAGGCTAAGTGGCTGTCTTGCCTATTCGCTGTGCTTGGTTATTGCGGCTGTGGTGCTGTCGCTAGCCCAATGGTTGGTATGGCAGAATATAGAGGCTTGGCCGTTGGCGAAGTCAATGCTAATTGCCGCTATTTTCTCTGGTATTTTGTTGCGTTACCTTTACTTACAACAACAGTTAAGTAACCAGCAGCAAGCGGAATTAGAGTCGCGTTTTCAATCACTCCAATCCCGTATTCGCCCCCACTTTCTATTTAACAGCATGAATACCATTGCCAGCTTGATCAGCATTAGTCCACAGGCTGCAGAGGAGACGGTTGAGGATTTAAGCCATTTGTTTCGCTCAAGCCTGCAAAAACCAGGGATGGTCACGCTGGCAGACGAACTTAAGCTCTGCAAACATTATATGGCGATCGAACAAAGGCGTTTAGCCGAACGTTTGGATATGCGCTGGCAGATTCCCGATCCATTACCGAATATCGAGATACCCTCATTACTGCTACAGCCTTTATTAGAAAATGCTCTATACCATGGCATACAGCGCCTGCCTGAGGGAGGGCAGGTCACACTCGCCATGGAAGAAAAAGGCAATACACTACTCATATCGATAAAAAACCCTACAGCAGTTTTACCCGCCAGCAAGCCAGACACTGGCCATCATATAGCACTTGACAATATCCGCCATCGACTACAATTACACTATGGTAAAGAGGCGCGTTTGTTGATTGACAATAGTGAACCGATGCGCCAGTACAGTGTTACTATTTCTATTCCTATTCTAAAGGGCAATGGAACATAGTAATGTTACCGCTTACACAATAAACCTGGATTCCTCAGTTGGATGCTTGTCAATAATGATTTTGTGCTGAATTTAAAGGCTTACAAACATAAACCTCTTGGTCCATTGGGTGAATCCACTGTGCACTGTATAGCTCGCATCGGGCACTGGCTGCGCACCCCACAGCGCCAATGGAGGCATCCAGTATGATGGATGTTCTGATTGTCGATGACGAGCATTTGGCACGCCAGCGATTATCCCGCCTGGTAAATGATCTGGGGTATAGCGTTATTGCTGAAGCCGCCAATGCTGAATTAGCTTTGGCCGCAGTAAAAGAGTTTGATCCCTCCATACTGTTGTTGGACATCGAAATGCCGGGCGAAAATGGCATGCAATTGGCCGAAGCCATTGCAGAATTGGATACTCCCCCGGCGATTGTTTTTACTACCGCATACGACCACTATGCGATAGATGCTTTTAATACCCTAGCGGCAGGTTATTTGTTAAAGCCAGTGCAAAAAAACCAATTGCAAAAAGTATTGGATAAAGCGAAATCGTTAAGTAAGTTACAGTTGTTAATGTTGGGCAACAGTGAAAATCTTTCCAGCTCTGGTCGACGCAATCAAATAGCCGCAAAGACTCATCGTGGAATGGATATTATTCCCTTGGAAAATATCGCCTGTTTTATCGCTGACCATAAATATGTCATGGTGGTTAGCCATGACAAACGCGTGCTGATTGATGAAACGCTAAAAGAGTTGGAGCAGGAATTTTCAGAGACTTTTTGTCGCGTGCACCGCAACGCCCTTGTTTCGAAAAAACATATTCAAGGTATAGAGCGAGATAATCAGGGTCATTATTTTGTTCGTCTTGCACAGGTAGACGAAAAACCGATGGTGAGCCGACGTTATACCAGCAAAATAAAAGCCTTATTAAAAAAATTATAGCAAAGACGGATGAGACGGCCATTGCCTGGAGTTGGCACTTGTCTTTGCATTGAGGAAGAAAAAACCAACGAAGTTCTAAAGGACGG
>JBCBZU010000248.1:0-4214 GCA_039815165.1 Pseudomonadota bacterium | reverse complement strand
TTTGAAATGACAGTGTATTCTTTTCAAGTGCCCTGTTAGTAGCTATCAAGGTTTCACCGTAATGTATATCCGGGTTATTGTCTGTATTAATCTGCGCCAGCCATTCAAGCAAAGAGACTGCTTAATTTAGGCCTTACTTATCGAATAGGCGAATGATCACCCAGCTTTTAATCCCAAGCCTTTAATCCTAAGCCTTTAATCCTAAGCCTTTAATCCTAAGCCTTTAATCTAAAGCCGGACACACTTCTATCAGGCACTTGTTTTGTCCCGACGGCAGTGGCTTGCGCTCTGTTCCCGACCAGGCGGGGATCTGGTAATAGGCTATTTTGTTGGCACCCAAATCGAGAACGCCGTAAGTGTGATTGCTGTAACCATTGCAACTGCCAGCCTCCACGGCTTTGCCCTTGGCATCGTGAAAAGCAATCTCGGGATATGCCAGAGGCAGCGCCTTGCTCTCCAGGGTATCCCTGGCGCTTCCGCCCAGCAGGCAGGCATTGCGCAAAGTCGTATTGTTGGGCAGCGCCAGATTCTTTTTAAACAAGGTAAAATCGTGTTCGTGCCCCCAAATCCACAAATGAATATCTGCCAAACTATCGCCAAGCTGTTGCAGTAGTGGCGGTGAGAGATAGGCCAACTGGGTGCTATCGGGTTTATTGAGAGGGGTCTTGGCAGACAGTAAACCGTGGTGGGAGAGCACCAGCGTTTTGCCGGAGAAGCTGTCTAATTTATGCTTGTGCCACTCCAATTCGGTATCCAAAATTCCCGGGTAGTGCGCGTCGAAGTCGTAATTTTTTTTATCGTTGACCGAGACATTTTGCAGGGCCTCGCGATAAGCGGTATCGATACCGAGTATCTGCCATTGATCACTCTCGCTGCGCAGGCAAAAGTAGCTCGCCTGCTGTTTGTAGTCTTCGCCAAAATTATCATTGAGCTGATCGATAAGCTGGTAAAAAGCAAGACCGCCAGCATAGTATTCATGGTTGCCGGGGATGGTAAATATCGGCACTGATTGACCGGTTTTTTGAAAAACGTCCTGAATGGGATTATAGAAATTGTACAGCATCTCCTCTTCCAGACAGGCAAAGTAAATATCGCCCAAATGCAGGAGCAGGTCGATTTTATGTTCCGTCAGCAGTTCTTCCAACAGCGCTTTGGCGTCGTCAGCGCCTGTCCCCCAATCGCCGACGATACCAATTTTGGCATCGTCGGGCAGGCGGTAATCAACTACTGAAAAGTTCAGTTTCTGGTCTGAATCCCGCCAGTCCCGATAGACAGGCGCGCCGGCAGACCCCATTAGATAGCTCTTAAACAGATTTTTGGACTGCTCCCAGGTGAAGTGCGGCTGTAGGGCTTGCAATTTTTGCTTGATTCGTTCGGTTTGTTGTCGGTCATGGTTATGCTCTGCATAAGCCAGCGACATAAACAGTTTGGAAATGTTGTCATCCTCTTGCAGCAGGGTAGCCAGGTCCTGGTGCACATGACTGTTTACCTGCTGCATAATGGCGTGGGTGTCTATTTGATGGGTGCTATGGCCGGGTTCGTGTTTGTGTAGAGCTCTGGCGCACGCCGCCTGCCACAGGGCGTCGTGTGGATTGTGTGCGGGTATTTTCATAATCCTGGAAAACTCCGTTGGGTTGAGTTTAGAGCGTGTATTATTTTTCGTGTTTTTCGAAAGAAAAAAATAAATGTACAGTCATAGCGGGGCCTCTGGTGGAATGTTTAGGTTTTTTCCAGCGTTTTCCAGTCGGAAAACAAGGCTGCTCCAGGCGCAATGGGCGTTCAGTTATAGAGTGAAGCCATCCAAGGTTGTGCTCTTTTGATGCTAAACAATTTTGATGTTAAATAATTTTGATGTTAAATAATTTTGATGTTAAATAATGTGTCACTTCTGTTAAGTGATCAACTGTGGCCTGTTGTCTTTAGTAGGCTTATATTGACAGAGCTTGTTGTACTGGACGCTTAGTGGTATCTCATTCTTATGATTGCACAAACGATACTCAAATAATCACTTGCGCTCAACGACTTTTTAACGGCTTTTGAATTAAAATTTTCTCAGACCGAGCACAGGCATGCTGATATTTTCATGCCAGGCAATTACTTAGAGGCAAAACTTAATGTAGACTCTATTTCAGAGTGTCATCAAAGAGCGCGGAATATAAATGATTGTTACTATTTTTTAAATGAAAATCATGTCACAGGGTAAAGACTTGGTTTATAATCCTGGAAAAATTAATTGGATTGCTTTTAGGACGACTCTGATTTTTTCAGGATAATGTAGCCCATCTGGTGTTGGCGAACCTTGCTTCACAGAGCAGTATACTCAGTATCAACACCTATAAGCGCTAAAACAGTGCCATTTGTCATTCAAAATACTGCCCAATTCATCCATCTTCCAAGCATCATAAAATATCCATATGTCTTTTCACACTATCGCAAATACTCATATGCCAAGGGCTAATGTCAATAACGACTCAATCCCGCCAAATAAACGACTTGCCAATGCCTTACAGCAATTAAGCACGCAGGAAAGACGCATTATGTGGGTGTTTGCCGTGGTCTTTGAGGGCATCAACCAAAGCAATATGAAAAGTTTATTATCCCTATTGGATTGGAAAAATGAACAGGGAAAAAAATTAAGCGGAATGATGGAGAAAACCTTACGGGAAAAATTATTGCGCAAAAAGTTATTAGTCAAAATACAAGGCAAATTGGCCTGCGCCATAGAGCTTACCGAAGTACTGGCTCGCGAGGCCTGCCGAGAAGGGGTTTTCGGTGCCATTGTTATTGCAGCGTCAACCGTGGTGCCTTGTCAAAGGCAGGATTATTACTTCAGATATTCATTTTATCGCGACAGAGCGTCACTGCGCGGTATTCGAGAAGCACTGTACTTCGGTGATCAACAGCGCTTCACAGAACTCGCAAGGCTGCCCTCTGGACGCAGGCATGAGGTATACGCTGTAAACACCGCTTGTATTGCCGCCCTGGCGGAGCTTTGTATGCAACCGTTTGATGCAGATTGGTTTGCCACTGTACCCGCGACCATGCAATACCTAATTTTAAGTCATATCGCTCGGGGACCCACCCACTTCAGCGTCTACCGCTATTTGTGCGCACGCTGGGATCAGCGTCAGTTATCGCAACCCGATTTACGCCGACTGCTGCTTGTTTGGCGTATTCACAATGGTGTTTTAGCGCAATTTGAGGAGATTATGCCCACTGACAAGCATTGGCAAAATGACGTATTGAGAGGCAGTTATCTCTGTCTTCAAGGAGACTATACTGGCGCCATTCCGGTCTTTGAAAATGCACAAAAAGGTTTGCGCAAATTTTACGGCAAAAATACTCTCGTGCTCGGCGGTATGCCGGGTATTTGGTTTTTACTCGGGCTGCTGATTGAGCCCAAGCACCATAAGCATTTATTGACAAAACAAGGAAACGCCGTCTGCAAAGCCGACGATACAAATGTCGATATAAATCAGTTGCTGTCTGTGTTCAAAGAGCTTCTTGATGGACTTAAAACCAACAGCGACCTACATACATTCTACAAAGAAAACTGTTACAGCCACACAGAGGAGTCCCTATTACTTTACAGCTTTATCTGCCACTGGCTGGACGAGAGGCCGGAGCTTGATTTGCTGACAGCACTCGCCAACGCCGCCGTCAACGCGCAAGCGCGGGGGGATGCCTGGTTTTTATACCAAAGCCTAACCCTGTTACAGCACTACGTAGTCGATGGCGATCAAGGGAAATTATTTGCTGACAAAATAGAAGGCAAGAACGCCATCGCGATTAAAGAAATGCTAAAGAAGGACCTGAGTCAAAGTGATATCGAGTCGATACTGGGTTTATTCAAACCTCAGGCCCCTTGGGAGCGTGCCTTAAATGCGCTGGAAAACATACACGAAAATTCAGGCCCCTCAGCACCACACGATGAGCAAACGACACGCTTGGTTTGGTTTATTGATAACAGTTATGGACAATACTCACTGCAAGCCAAAGAGCAAAAGCTGGGCAAGCAGGGTCGCTGGAGCAAAGGCCGGGTGGTGTCATTAAAGCGCTTACACGAAGAAAGCAATACGCTTAATTGTTTAAGCGAACAAGTTACTGACTAGCCAGTTCTCATTTGAACCAGGGCAAGCTGTTCCCCAGCGACCTCACTTCATATTGAAAACGCTAATATCTGGTGGCGGACCTCGCGAGGTATGGATCGCCGA
>JBCBZU010000085.1:0-7407 GCA_039815165.1 Pseudomonadota bacterium | reverse complement strand
GGCTGGGCGGCGAATAGTAAATTCACAGCACGGGAAAAGCCTGGTCGCTGTATTGTCTGGCCATTGCAAGATTAAAGCAAATATTCTCTCTTTTACCGGGAGGGCTGTTTAACAGCAATAAAACCCCTATACACTAAAGGCAGTAATCACATCATTAAGAAAGCGCTGCCCCAGCTCGGTTGTTTTGAGTTGCTGCTGATACTCGATAATGAGCTGTCGGTCGACGAGTTGTTGGAGTGTCTGATCTATGGATCGCAATGATAGACCGGTTCTCTGTTGAAAATACTCGGCCGGTACGCCATCCATTAAACGCAAGGCGTTCATCATAAACTCTAGCGCTAGCTGGTCCTGATCAATAATCCATTGTTTATAGTTAGGTATCAGTTCGCTGGTGCTAGAAAGATAATCTTTAGGTAGCCGGGTTTTTTGTCTGCGTATAATCGTTTGACTGGTGATATCGGTTATTTTTCCGTGTGCGCCTGCACCTATGCCAATGTAGTCGGCAAATTCCCAGTAGTTAATATTGTGTTTTGAACCTTGTTGGCTACTGGCGTAGGCAGAGACCTCGTATTGTGTAAAGCCCTGTTGAGCTAACAATGACTGGCCGGCTGTTTGTATATCAGCCAGTGTGTCATCGGCAGGTAAACTCGGCGCTTGCCGGTAAAAAACCGTATTGGGTTCGATAGTCAGTTGATACCAGGATATATGTTGTGGCCCTAATTCAATAGCGGTTTGAAGATCTTTGCAAGCCAGTTCGGGCGTTTGGTCGGGCAAACCGTGCATCAGGTCAATATTAATATTATCAAAGCCGGCTTTTTGTGCGGACGCAATAGCGTTAATGGCCTCCCGCGTATTGTGGATTCGGCCCAGTGTTTGCAAAAACTGGGGTTGAAAACTTTGCACCCCAACGGAGAGTCGATTAACTCCTGCACGATGATAGTCTTTAAACTTTTGCTGCTCGAAGCTGCCTGGGTTAGCCTCCAATGTAATTTCTATACGCTGGGCAAAACCGATTGTTTTTTCACAAAAAGACAGAATATCGTCAATCGCATTCGCTGAAAATAAGCTTGGTGTACCACCACCAAAAAATATACTGCTCAGTTTTCTATTGGCCACCCCGGGCAATTCTTGTTCAATGTCCTGGCGTAAGCGTTGAACGTACTCTGCTTCCGGGATATGCGCGTGTTCATGTGAATTAAAGTCACAGTAAGGGCACTTTTTAATGCACCAGGGAATATGGATATAGAGTGATAAAGGCGGTAGCCTCAGCAGTGATGTCATTTAAGGCCAACGCTTGCGCATCTCTACAACAAGTTGTTTTAAGGCTCTTGAGCGGTGGCTGATGGTATTTTTAACATCCCTGGGCAGTTCGGCAGCGCTACACTGTTTTTCCGCTACCCAAAAAATAGGGTCGTAACCAAAGCCCTTGTTACCGCTTTCCTGTTCAAGGATAACGCCGTCCCAACTTGCCTGGCAAACGAGGGGCGTTGGATCTTGTGCATGGCGCATAAAAGCCAATACGCACTGGAAGCGGGCTGAGCGCTGTGGCTGCGACAGGCCTTTTAGCTTGTCGAGTACAAGCTGATTGTGGGCCTTGTCATCCCCATGTTTGCCGGAGTAACGAGCCGAATAAATACCCGGTTCACCATTTAAGGCATCTACTTCAAGTCCAGAGTCATCGGCAATGGCCGGTAGCTGAGTGTGTTGACACGCATGGCGGGCCTTGATGATAGCGTTTTCCACAAAACTAAGGCCATCTTCGATAGCATCTTCTACACCGAGTTGTGCTTGCGGCACAATCTCAATAGCGTATTGCGTAAACATTCCATTAAACTCATTGAGTTTGCCGGAATTATTGCTGGCAAGTACGATTGTGGGGAAGGGCAGTGTCATAGAGCGGAGTCCCTATCCATTGGCACAAGAGCGCCTTTAAACATAGAGGTTTTTCGTTTTTTCACTTTAGTTTCACTTTAGTTTCACTTTATTTTGATCCAGCTCTGCAACTGCTTTAATCTTTATAGAGTTTTTTAGTAATAGTAAATTCACCACTATCGCTTGCGTCCAGATTGGCAATTTGAATATCGATATGCAGTATTTCTTCATTGTTAAATCGAATCGCTGCCAGGTAATAGGTGGCGGTTGACTCTTTAATTTCCGTAAATTTTAATGGAAATTTTTGCTGTATAAGATTGCGGTACTGGCCACTTAGCGCGGCTGGAATGCCATTGCCACCACTTTTTTTAACCAGGGCAATATTCACATAAACGCGATCTTGCGCGCGGATAAGGCCGTGTTTTTGGGCAATTTCTGGCTGAATTAGGGTGCTATTGAATACATTGTAATAAACGATATGGTCGTTCAATTCATAAGATGTATTTTCTTGTGCATTACCAAAGCCTGTAAACAGACTAAATAGAAAAGTGATTAATAAATAATAGTGCTTCATATCAACCCTTAGTCAAATGATAAATTGCCGTCTCGCTAAATAAATTGGGGTGAAGCCTACAGAGCCCCTGACTGGTTAAGCCCCCGGCAACGGTTTCCCGATGTAATATGGTAATCCCCTTTTGTTTGCACAAGACTTCAAAGTCCTTCACTGTACAAAAATGAATATTAGGGGTGTCATACCATTCATAAGGCAATAAATCCGAAACCGGCATGCGCCCGTGAAAAGCGAGATGCCAGCGTGCCGTCCAATGACCAAAGTTAGGAAAAGTCACAATACATTCTTTACCGATGCGCAGCATTTGGTCCAATACCTGGTCGGGGTGTTTCATCGCTTGCAGGGTCAAGGTCATAATGACCATATCGTAACTGTCGTCATCAATTTTCGTTAAGCCGATGTCTAAGTCGCGCTCAACAACGGCAATGCCTTTTTCTATACACTGGTTAATTTTATCCGGATCAATTTCAAGTCCAACGCCGTGAATATTTTTTCGTTCACTGAGGTGGGCGAGCAATGTGCCATCGCCACAGCCAAGGTCAAGTACATGGCTGTCTTGGGCAATAAAGGATTCAATAACATTGAGATCGACACGCATTAGCGCCTGCCTCCTTCTCTGGCAATGTAATTCATATAGCCTGCAAAGGCTTTATGGTAGCGCTCATTGGTAATCAAAAACGCATCGTGTCCATGAGTGGAGGCTATTTCAGCATAGCTAACGGTTTTTTTTGCATGCAGTAAGGCGTTGACGATCTCGCGGGAGCGGGCGGGAGAAAAGCGCCAGTCAGTGGTAAATGAAATCACTAAAAAACGACATTGTGCATGACTAAACGCCGCTACCGGGTCATCGTCGTATTCGCGGGCCAAATCAAAATAGTCGAGTGCGCGCGTCATTAAAATATAGGAATTGGCATCGAAACTATGGGAAAAATTCGCGCCTTGATACCGCAGGTAACTTTCAATTTCAAATTCCAGCGGCTCGTCAACACCTTGCTGAAAGCTACCCGAACGCAACTCACGACCGAACTTTTGGCCCATGCCATCACCGGATAAATAAGTAATGTGGCCAATCATGCGCGCCACCGACAGACCCTGACGTGGAATAGTGTGCTTATCCAAGTAGTTGCCATTTAAAAAATCTGGATCAGCCATAATCGCCTGGCGAGCGGTTTCATTAAAGGCAATATTTTGCGCGGTCAATTTCATTGCAGAGGCAATTACCACACAGTGGCGTAAACGCTCAGGATATTCCAAGGCCCAGCGCATAGCCTGCATGCCGCCCAAGCTGCCACCAATAACCGCTGCCCACTGCTCAATGCCGAGAACGCCAGCCAGTTGCTTTTGGGTTTCCACCCAGTCCCTTACCCGCAGAGTGGGAAAGTCAGCACCCCAAGGTCTCTGAGTGTTTGGGTTGATGCTCAGCGGGCCAGTAGATCCGTGGCAACCGCCAATATTATTCATGCTGACCACATAGAAATGGTCGGTGTCGATGGCTTTACCAGGGCCAATGTAGTTATCCCACCACCCGGGTTTTTTATCCTCTGCGCTGTGCTTTCCCGCGGCATGGTGATGACCAGAGAGCGCATGGCAAATTAACACTGCATTGCTGTTATCGCTATTGAGTTCGCCGTAGGTTTCATACACTAGCTCAAAGCCTGGCAATGTGCGGCCATTTGCCAGTGCCAGTGGCTGATCAAAGATATGTGTCTGCGATTCGACAATGCCGACGCTGCCGTTGGGAAAGGAAAAGTCCATAACAGTATGTTTTAATGGCCTTGAATAAAAGCCCTTGCTGGTGGTTGTTTGACGCTTTAGAGGATTTGCCCCAGTACCGCTCGAATGCTTTTAAAGATAGTCAGGTTATCGAAGATGGTCATGACGATCCACAGGCCCAGGCCCGCAAAAAAAACTGAAAAATCGAGGCCACCCAGAGGCGGGATTAAACGCCTAATCGGTCTCAGGATTGGTTCTACAATACTGTAGGCAATTTCCACTGCGGGATTTTGACTGTGAGGCGCAACCCAGCTCACAATCACAATCAGCAAAAAGCTAAAGAAATACAGATAAAAAACAATATTAATCAGTTTAAACAGGCCGCCGATCAATAACAGCGTTAACGGCAGAATGCCGCCACCGGCAATGGCGCCTAGCACCAGTACCGCCAACACGCTGACAATAAAAGCCATCACCACACTGGCCAAATCAATGCCAAATAAGCCCGGAATCACCTTGCGAATAGGCAGCAAAATGGGGTTGGTGGCTTTCACAATAAACTGTGAAATCGGGTTATAAAAATCAGCGCGCACCAACTGTAATAAGAATCGAGCAACAGCAATGCCGATATACAAGGTAGTAAATAGTTTGACGAGCTGAAATACAATCAGTAGTAATACATCCATAACAAGTGTTTAACCTTAAGTGAATTCTAAAGCCATCGCCTTTGAGCGTTGTGCACAAGCAACCATAGCATCGTCTACTATTTGGTGAAAGCCTGCCTGCTCAAAGCTGAGAATGGCCTGTTCGGTGGTGCCGCCAGGCGAGCTCACTCGGCGTCGAAGCTCGGCCACGTCTACGTCGCTCTGTTGTGCAAGCTTGGCGGCACCAGCGGCGGTTTGTAATGTCAGTTGGCGCGCCTGTTCCGGGCTTAAGCCTTGTTTTGTGCCCGCGTCTATCATTGCCTCCATCAACAGAAAGAAATAACCAGGGCCACTGCCGGAGACAGCGGTTACCGGGTCCATCTGTGCTTGTTCATCCAACCATACGGTAATACCGACGGCAGTCAGCAAGTCTTCCGCCAGTTGTTTTTGTTGGGTCGACACATGGGTATTGGCATAGAGCCCGCTGGCTCCTTGTTTGACCAGGGCAGGTGTATTGGGCATACAGCGCACAATGGCCCTGTCTTTGCCCAGCCATTGGCAAAGGTGTTCACTGCTAATACCTGCCGCGATAGAAATAACCAGAGCCTGCGGGTTTAGCGCTGATGCTATCCCTTGTGCAACAGCGCGCAGCACTTGTGGTTTAACCGCCAGTACCACAACATCTTGATGCTTACAGGCCGCTTGATTATCGGTAAAGGTCTTGATACCAAAGCCTTGTTGTAACCTGGACAAGGCCTCTGTGTTGGGGTCGCTGGCGCTAATCTGCTCAGCGAGAATTCCCTTGGCAATCAGCCCGCCAATAATACTGCTGGCCATATTGCCTGCGCCGATAAAGCAGATTGAGCTCATGTGTTGTCGCCTGTTGCAAGTGAAGGCCTATTGTACATCTCTTTGACCAAAAATAGCGGTGCCAACTCTGACAATCGTTGAACCGGCCGCTATCGCCGCTTCCAAGTCGTCGGACATGCCCATGGACAGCGTATCCATTTCTGGAAAAGTGCCAGCAGCCACCGCCAGGCGCTTGAGACTGGCAAGTTGCTGTTCATAGTTTTCTCTAGGGGCGGGAATGGCCATCAAGCCTCGGAGCGATAAATTGGGTAGCCCGGCTATGGCATCGACTAAAGCATTGAGTTCCGACAAAAGTAGGCCAGACTTACTGTCCTCTTGATCAAGATTGATCTGTAGACAGATATTGAGCGGGCCGAGTGTGTTTGGGCGTTGTTCGCTCAGGCGGCGCGCAATTTTTAAACGGTCTACGCTGTGTACCCAATCAAATTGACGGGCAATGTCCCGTGTCTTATTGGACTGGATAGGCCCAATAAAATGCCACTCTATGGCCAGGTCGCTGAGCGCTTGTTGCTTTTCCAGCGCTTCTTGCAAATAATTTTCGCCAAAGGCTCGTTGGCCGGCGGCAAATGCCTCGCGCAAGGCATTTGCTGCTTTGGTCTTACTGACTGCCAGCAGCTCAATGCTTTTGGCCTCTCTGTTGACTTTACCTGCAGCCTGCTGGATGCGCTGTTGGATTTGGGCGAGGTTGTTGGAAATCGATAAACTCATAGCCTTGTCATATGGGGTAATATACCCGTGGTTTCTGGATTTTAAGGGCCTTGGCAGCACCGCGTCAGCTCATCAAGGGTATAGTGGGTTTCGCTAGTGTCTGTGTATAAGTGATCAGCGTTTACCGCTATCGGTTAAAATGCTGTGAGACCTTTGCACGAAAGCCATTTTGCTCTTATGCGGCGTTAAAAATGTACTCAATCGGTCATTTATTGCCTATAAACTCCCTCTTTCCGTGCAAAGGCCTCACTGTAAAAATAGACTTTTGCTGTGAACGTGCGCATTCAGTGCATCTGTCTGTAGACGAGTATTTGTTACTGGGTATATGCTTACAAGTCCCGCGCACTTGTCGCCTCTGAAAACCACTGGCAATCCATTGGGTAGGATCGCTTTAATTTGCATTAACATACGGCGCAATGATTCAATAGGCGCTATAGTATAAATATTGCTCCTTATAAGACAACGAATAACGAGCACTGTGTATCAAAGAGACAGCACACTATGGATATTACTGAATTACTTGCCTTTAGTGCTAAACAAGGCGCATCTGACTTGCATATTTCGGCGGGTTTACCGCCGATGATTCGTATTGACGGCGATATTCGCCGCATTAATCTACCCTCGATGGACCACAAACAAGTACACGGCTTGATCTATGAGATCATGAATGACAAGCAGCGTAAAGATTACGAGGAGTTTCTGGAAACAGATTTCTCCTTTGAGGTACCGGGTGTCGCTCGCTTTCGTGTAAACGCGTTGAACCAAAACCGGGGGGCTGCCGCGGTATTTCGTACAATCCCATCCAAGGTACTGACGATGGGAGATTTAGGCCTGGGGCAGGTTTTCCGCGATATTGTCGCGGCTCCTCGGGGTTTAATTCTGGTGACAGGCCCCACGGGTTCGGGTAAATCCACCACCCTCGCGGCCATGGTCGACCATCTGAACGACAATAAATACCACCATATTTTGACCATTGAAGACCCCATCGAGTTTGTTCACGAGAGTAAAAAATGCCTGATCAACCAGCGG
>JBCBZU010000253.1:0-4129 GCA_039815165.1 Pseudomonadota bacterium | reverse complement strand
CTGGTAATTCCTGGGGTAGCCGCGGTAGTCTTTCCTCCGGTCCAATGCTGTATAAAAAAGGTTTTACAACACATGATCTCCCGATCACTGGCGCCCAAGGTTCTTAATACGGCGATATCCCCACGCTTATCGACAACAACCATGACCAGGGTTGAAACCACGTTAAAAGCCGCAATCGCAATAATTAAAAACAGCAATAGACTGACAAGGTTTTTCGACATGCGGATCGCATGGTAGAGATTGCCATGAGTCTGAGTCCAATCACTGGCATACAGGCCCGTTGGCAATGCCGATATCAGCCTATTGGCAATCTGTGGTGCGGCAAATAATTCCGTGACCTTGACATGCAGGCCTGATACTGCCCGAGGCAGGTTACTTAGACTGGCGGCATGCTCAAGGCCCATAAGCGCCAGCGAATGGTCCAGCTCGGTACCGGTAGTAAAGGTCGCGTGCACCCGCAAGCGCTTTATCGAAGGTGATCGATTGGAACCTTCGGGACGAGGTACGATAATAGTCACTGCATCGTTTGTTATTAAATCCAATTTATCGGCTAAACCTTGGCCAAGCACTATGGCATTGGCATTTTCTGCAAGCGTGGTCAGTGTGTCTTGGGCCAAGTAGCGATTTATCTCAGAAACGCTGGATTCCAGTTGGCCGTGAACGCCGTACACCAAAACCGGCTGGGTGACTTTTCCTTGATGTAACATTGCCTGAAGTTCGACAAAGGGAGTCGCGCCCTCTACTCCGTCAACGCCTAGGCTTGCTTGGCGTAATGTTTGCCAGTTATCGCTATTTGACAGGGGAATGCGTGAAGAGTAGTAGAGAGTGACCTGCGGCATAATGCTGAGAATACGCTCTCGCAACTCTTTATCAAAACCATTCATCACCGACAGAACGGTAATCAACAAAGCGACACCCAAAATGATGCCCGTCATCGCAATGGCGGATATAAACGACACTGAATGACTACGGTTTCGCGTTATTGTGTAGCGCAAGCCTACGAAAAAACTGACAGGGTACCGCATGTTATTGCTCTGGAGCGGCCACAGTGAGCTCACCCTGGCTAAGTTCCAGCACCCTGTCCATGGAGTAGGCAAGCTGTCGATCATGAGTGACAATAAGAAAGCTAATGCGATAGTCGCGATTTAAGTCCCACAGTAAAGATTGGATGGCCGCTGCTGTTTCCTGGTCTAAATTACCCGTTGGTTCATCCAGTAAAACACAGGCGGGTTTCGTCACAATGGCACGAGCAATAGCAACCCGTTGACGCTCACCCCCGGATAACTCTGACGGCTTGTGCTGCAAACGTTGACCAAGTCCTACACGCGTCAATACTTGCTGCGCGCGCTGTTTTGCCTGTTTGACACCAAGCCGCGCAATCAATAGAGGCATGGCCACGTTTTCCAAGGCAGTAAACTCACCCAGCAAATGATGAAACTGGTAAACAAAGCCAAGACATTGATTGCGCAGTAAGCCCCGCTGATTGGCATTTAATGAGGCAAGAGAGCGTCCCCCCACCTGAACGTCTCCACCGGAGGGCGTGTCAAGACCACCCAGTAAGTTTAATAAGGTGCTTTTACCCGATCCAGAACTGCCAATAATCGCAACGCGGTCGCCGGTATTGATCTGGAGATTAATATTGTTTAACACCTCAACAGGCT
The DNA here is from genome assembly GCA_039815165.1 of Pseudomonadota bacterium. GTDB lineage: Bacteria > Pseudomonadota > Gammaproteobacteria > Pseudomonadales > Cellvibrionaceae > CANLBN01. Next base: position 2,468 of record JBCBZU010000253.1, on the reverse strand, counting down.
CAGGCCCTTGATTGTAGGATTTTTTGAGTTGTTGGCAGGCCAACACCACCGCGTCGTTCATACTGCAATCCAGTTTTTATTCATAACGTAATACCTCCGCCGGCGCTACCCTCGTGGCCCGATAAGCAGGATAAATCGTTGCGCCTATGCTTAGCAGCAAACCTGTGCCACAAACAAAAATCACATCTTCAAAGCGCAGTTGTGAGGGAATACCACTGATAAAATACACATCTGGATCAAACACATAGGCGCCCACCAAGCCTTCAAACCAGGCGACAATAGCGCTGATATTGACTGCGACTATACAACCCAAAATACCGCCAATAAGCACTCCCACAATGCCCACCGCACTCCCTTGAAATATAAACACACACATGATTTCTTGGGTGCTCATCCCCAAGGTTCTTAACACCGCAATATCGCTGCGCTTATCTGCCACCATAAGCACTAAACTGGTGACAATATTTAGCGCGGCGACTGCGATGATTATCATCAATAACAGGGTTACCACACGCTTTTCCAGTTTTATGGCTTGAAACAAGCTGCCTTGTGTTTGACTCCAATCTCTGGTGACAAAGGTGTCGCTACCCAAGTGCAACGGTAAGGATGCCGCCACCTCACCTGCCTTGTAGATATCATCAACCTGAATACGTAAACCTTGTACAGATGTTCCATAACGAAACAAACGTTGGGCATCATTAAGGTGAATCAGCGCCAGGGACTGATCCACTTGCGCACCCACTTCAAAAATATCGCTAACCTTGAAGCGTTTTACCCGCGGGAAAATACCCGCAGGCGTTATCGACACTTGGGGCAAGGTCATAGTCACAGAATCACCAATACCGACATTTAGATAACGTGCCACTAAACTGCCTAATACGATTCCAAACTCTCCATCCCGTAATACACCGAGTGTCGCTGCTTGTGAGTCTAATTGAGCAGCCTGCATATAGTGGTGAATCACCGACACTTGTTGTTCTTGCTGAGGCAATATCCCCTGTAATTCAACCCCGTAGACCCCTTGTCTGGAGCTGAGCATAACAAAACCACTAATATAAGGTGCACTGGCGACAATATCAGGCTGCTGCATAATTTTCTCGGCCACTGCCCGCCAGTCGCCCATACGTGGCTGTTGATCGACAAAGCCATGGGGCACCACACTCAGAATGCGCTGCTTTATCTCGCGATCAAATCCATTCATAACCGAGAGCACTAATAGTAGGGCTAAAGTCCCCAAGCCCATGCCAATAAGGGAAAAACCACTGACAAAAGAGGTAAATTGGTGGCGGCGCTTTGACCGTGTATAGCGCAAGCCAATAAACAGTGAAGGAGGACTTAACATGGCGGACATTATCCCAGAAAGCGTCAGCGATGACGCCGTGGCAGTTTATAAGGTATATGACAAATAAGTGATCAACTATGATTTTAAGCATTATAAGCGTATTTACCTGACAAACCGAAAATTACTGCTAGACTTGAGTTATTTGGTTCAAATTATTTCAAAACCGCTTGCGATACCACTGTTTATGATAACCATAAGGCCAACACTTTATGAATGAAAAGCGCCAGTATTTTCGCATCCAACAAGATGTTATTTTCAACTTCAAATGCGTCAATACCGACGCTGTTTCCCATATCAGCGCAGAACATCACTTCGATCACGCTGGGGCATTGGGTCTGGCATCGCAATTTCAGCAAATGGATAATGATGCCAGCAAGCTGCTGGATCATATACGCCAGGAAAACACCGTTATTGCTGACTACCTCGATATGCTCAACAAAAAAATGAACTTAATGTCCCAGCAAATACTGGCAAGTGAAGCGGTATCGGTCCACGACTCCGATAGCGGCCGCATTGACCTCAGCCAAGGCGGCATTGGCTTTAGCGCCAATCATCCCATTGGTATTGAAAGCTGGTTGGCGGTTAAGCTTATCTTCACTCCTTCTTATATCGGCCTTCTGGCCTATGCACAGGTCACTCGAAATCAACTTCAAGAGGACGGTTCCTATCTCATTGGCGCGCGCTTTCACCAGCTCAATGAAGAGCAACAGCGCATACTTGCCAGACAGGTTATGCAGACTCAGCGCCACAATAAGCACTTGCAACTCCAGAAAAGCGAAATTCATCACTGATCTTTAGGGAGCCCTGCTTTATTTGCCTTTGGAGTTGGATTATTATTAACCCCTTTACCTTAGCCACTGTAGCTACAGCGGCATTTTAGTCGCTTATTGCGCTTTGCAGCGACGAAATGACATCACCACCACATTGATTCATTGGCGACTAGCGACTGGTTTCAATGATAAAACGATAGAGGGCAGCCCTTATGAGCCGCATTATTTTTAGCCTGATGCTTGGTATAGCCAGCTGCGCACTGTATGCAGATACTGTTTATGTCCCCATTGGTCAGCAGGGATCTGAAAAACAGTCTCTGCCCAGGCCACAAAAAGGAATGACAAAAACTCAAGTG
>JBCBZU010000450.1:0-2257 GCA_039815165.1 Pseudomonadota bacterium | reverse complement strand
TAAACCCAATAGCCGTTATACCCTGCTGGCGGGGTTCAGCTCGCTGGAACCCTGCCTACCGGCGAGGGTGGAGTTAGCCCAGCGGCAAGGGGCAACGCCCCTTTTGAGCGAATAAACACCCACAGATCCTCCAGAAGACCCGACTTTTTAGATGGCTAATATCACCCGTTATTAATTCTATTCCAGTGGTCAATGATAGTTACCGCGCATTTCGGGACTGGTGGCACAATTAAAGCTATTAACAAACGCTATGCCCTCAAAAGAGTGACTTAAAGCGGTGTACGCAGGGCGTGAAAGCTTACAGCGTTTTAATGGATAGCACCGCAAAACAGCAACGTTTAGGGATCACCAAAGAAGATGTCATAAGTACGGGAGGCTTTCAAATCTTTATCACTAAGCTTGCGTATTTCACCACGATTGATGGGGCGGCTATCCTAATAGCGCAACTCAATTCCATGCAAAGCGTATGTATGAAGCTTTCTTATAGAAGGAATTTGAAAAGTGCGTATTCTGGCGATTCTGATCATTTTATTGCTGGCACAGAAATAAAATCCTATGGTCGACTGGTGGTCAGATGAAAAAGAAATATCCAAAATTACTCTTTTGGGCTTGGGTTATAATGGCCACTATTGTGGTGGTTTAATAATCTCTATGCTATCCCATTTTCCGAATTTTTATGGGCTCAATACAATCAATTACTAGGCGGGCAAAAACCTGGCTTATCTTCTGATTTAGAGTTTCTTACAGTGATTGTAGGTGCTGCGGTTATTTCCGGTTTTCTTGCGTGGCTAGTACCGTTGTTAGTTGAACTAATACGTAAATTTAGCGCTAACAAGGCGTTACAGCGAACAAGCCGGTGAACACGACGTTAGCGCAACAGAGGAATCGAATGAATCTATTTGAAACGATAACTACTTTAGTATCTGTCCTGGCTATTATAACGTCGATGCTTGCTATGGTTAGGGCTAGGAAAAATAACCATAGGTTAATCGAACTCGAAGAAGTCCATGCAGAGCTTAGCAAGAAGCAAATAGCCCTGTTGGAAGTGGTGGAAAAAGAGAAAAAAACAGCTAATCTCTCAGTTTGTTTTGAGGGGAGTGGTGATCCTAAAAAACTTATTATCTCAAATAGCGGGGCGGCTAGTGCTAGGGATATTCATTTTTCCTTAACCGAAGACAATCAGCATAATCCTCTTATCGCTGGTGATTTTGAGCAAAAGTGCCATTACAAATTACTTCATCCAGGCGAGAGTTATTACTTGCTCACTACCTTCCCAATGTCAGTTACTCAGCGAGTGTACCATATCAATTTGATGTGGACGGATGAAAATGGAATCACAAAAAGGGATTATAGTGTGCCACTGTAGCGAGCATAACAAAGCAATTATGCTCCCCAATATTGTTGTTGAGCTGGACAAACTTTTCGGCGCTTGATTTTTTGCTGGTGGCTTAGGCTGGCACAAAACAATCACCGAAAAGTCTACCGTATAGTGCAGGTGTTATCCAATACATTATTTTTTAATGCACCTTGCTACGGGCAGTCAGCCATAGAAAAGTCTGTGTATCAGAAGATAAGACCTAAACCAAAGAATAAGTAAATAAGGCTCACAACTAAGGCTGTGACGGTAATTAACCAAGCGGCAATACCGAACTTTTTGGCATAGTCGCCATCAATTTGCCATGCCGCAAGTACAGAGTTTAGGCACGCCAGCACTAATACTGTGGCGAAGTACCACTTCCAGGCAGAGTCAAAAGTCGCTTTTAAAGACCCATAACTCAAGCCATCGCCTGAAAGAAACACGTATAGCAGGCAGGCGCCAAAGCTGACAAATACTGCATTGGCCACGCGCTGAAATACCCATTGTTTTACACCACTCGTCATTATCACCATACCAGTACTCCCGCCAGTAATGCGAGCGCAACACCGGCAATAATCGCACTCCAGGAAATAAACTGACCCCCGGAGAAGTCTTCAAAAAAACCAAAGTCTTGAATAATATGCTTTATGGTACCCATGCAGTAGTAGCCAAATGCCGCTAAGAAGCCCCACGAGACAAACTTTAATAGAAAGTTTGTCTTATAAAGTGCAGCTACCGTGTTGTACTGCTCTGCGGAAGACAATACATAGCCCAGGATCATAATCAGGAAGCCCAGGCCCACCCAAGAGATCACCGCACAAATGCGGTGCAAAATGGATGCGATAGCCGTAATCGGGAATTTGACCGTAGACAAGTCAAGATTCACAGGCCGTTTAGTAT
>JBCBZU010000236.1:0-4366 GCA_039815165.1 Pseudomonadota bacterium | reverse complement strand
TTGAAAATCAAGCAGCTTCGCACAGTTGCGCCAATTTTCAATGGCGTCAATCAAATAGTTCAGGACGAACTATTTGATTGCTAGGTTAATAGATAAGCATCCATGACTTTTATTCTTGGACGCATCCAATCATTGATGAAACTACGTCTTAGTCAATAGCAATAGCTAATTAATCCAACCATTAACTGAGGACTGACTTATGGCAATTTTTATCAATGCCTATGAAAAAATGATTCACAATGAAGGTGGCTATGTGAATCATAAAATCACAGGCGACCGCGGCGGCCAAACCTATGCCGGTATTGCCCGCGCGTTTCACCCAGACTGGCAAGGCTGGCGGTTAATTGATGCCGACAATATAGACGACCCACAACTTATCGATTGGGTGGTGGCGTTTTATCAAGAGAATTTTTGGGATCGATTAAAGGGCAACCAGATCAATAACCAGAACATTGCCGAAAGTCTGTTTGATTTTGCCGTGAATGCCGGGGTTCGCACTGCGGTTAAATTAGCGCAGATCGTGGTCGGTGCCAGCCCTGATGGTATTGTGGGTAAAAATACCCTGGCAAAATTAAACGACACCGATGAAGAGTTGTTTATCTCCAAGTATGCCCTGGCCAAAGTCGCACGCTACACCAAAATTGTGCAGCGCGATCGCAGTCAGAGTAAATTTTTATTAGGTTGGTTAAACCGTACATTAAAGGCAATCGCATGAATATTTTAAAACTAGGTGACATCATTAAAGGTGTGGGTAATATTGCAGATGACTTATTTACCTCCGATGAAGAGCGTTTAAAAATCGCTGTTCAAGAAAAAGCCATCAATGCCCATTTAATTCAGGGCCAGTTAGCCATTAATGCAAAAGAAGCGAGCCATTCCAGTGTGTTTGTGGCCGGCTGGCGGCCCTTTATCGGCTGGATAGGCGGCCTGGCCCTGGCGTATCAGTTTGTTTTTTATCCATTACTGGTGTGGGTTTGGGCGCTGGGACAAGCCCAGGGCTGGATTCCCTGCCATGTTGACCCCGGCCTTGTGGCACAGGCCTGTACCTTTGCCACACCACCGGTACTCGATAGCGGGGCATTATTTGCCATGTTAACCGGTCTTTTGGGTATTGGTGGTATGCGCTCTTTTGATAAATTAAAACACACAGATACCAAACGCATATTCTGATCCTCAGTGGCTTTAAGTGACGTGGGATAATTGTTAGTATGCATTCTGAATTAAGCGATAGCTGAGTATCGCCTTCAATAGACTTATTGGAGCAAAACTTCGGCTATTTAACGCCGGGGGAATGGTCCCATTTGGCATCGATAACTATAAGCACTATAGAGCGTAAAATGACGGATCAAGATTGGCATAAACAAGTTGATCTGTATTTATTCCGAATACAGCAACAGGATAAGCGTGCATTACAGGCGCTGTACGATTTAACATCGGCTAAAATCCTGGGGCTGATTACCCGGATCACCAATGACCGGCACGAGGCAGAAGATATACTGCAAGAGGTCTATATTAAAATCTGGCAGCAGGCGCAACAGTATCATGGCAGCGGCAGTGCCTGGGGTTGGTTATGTGTGTTATCCCGGCACTGCGCCATCGACCGCATTCGCCAGTGGAAAAAGAGCCGTTATGAATCCACTGACGAGCTGCCAGAATTTTTAGAGGCGCTAACAGACTCCACCGAGCTGTCGAATAAGCATTGGATTGGACAGTGTTTAAAAAAGTTAAAGCCTAAACCGAGAAAAGCCATTTTGCTCAGTTGTTTAAAAGGTTATACCCACAGTGAACTCACCGTTAAGCTGGAGGCACCGCTGGGTACAGTGAAAGCCTGGCTGCGCCGTGGCATGCAGGAGTTACAGCAATGCCTGGCAGCTTAAGATATCGCAACCCGGTTATCTGTGAACACTTAGCCGGCCAATATGTGGCTGGGGTGATGTCGGCGCGCGTGCGCAAAAGAACCGAAGCCATCAGGCAAAACACACCGGAATTAGATCGCGCTATTGCTCAACTTTCAGATCACTTTACCCGACTGCACGAGCGTTTAAATGAGGCCGTATTACCTGAAAAAAGGCGGGCGCAAATCTGGGAAAGTATTGATAAAAATATTTATGAACAGACTAAGTCAGACAATAAAACCTTACCGTTTTGGCACCACTTATGGAATAAAGTCGCCTTCTGGCGTCTATCAACCGGCTTTGGTGCGCTAACTTCATTAGTACTGGCTGCTTTTTTGATATGGGGTGATCTTCATACACCCGCTCCCCTAAGCGGTAGTGGCCCCAGTTACCTGGCCAATATGAGTGCCGACAACGACCCTGAAAAGTCTATTCAATTTGTGATCAGCGCCTATGCCAAGCAGGAGGAGCGGCCTTCACGCCTGCATATTCAATGGTTAAAAGGCGAGCGAGCAAAATTTTCTCACCCCCTGCATTTATGGGCTGAAGAAAAAGAAACCGGCAAACTGATCTATATTGGCTTAAGACCCGATACCGCAAAGGCCTGGGATCTGACTAAAGCCAGTTGGACGGCTATCACCAACAGCCACCGCCTGTTAATGACCAAAGACGACCAGATCCCCTCTGGCGATAATATCGCCTATTCAGGCCTGTGTTTACAATTGGGTGAGTGGAATAGCTAAGGCTATTTATTTTTAAGGGAGTCTCTAAACATTTCTCTCGAATCCTCGTGTACGGCCCAGTACATTGAGGTTATCCGTGCGATGTTTTGTTGATGTCAAGAAAAACCCCTAATGTTTAGAGCTGCCCTTAAGTACTTTTTACCAAAATGTGTAGTCGCAGGCGGGGCAATTAAAGTAAACGCTGCAATGATTCATGCTGTTGTATATCGTTATCAGGGCTGAGTAGGCTGCTGCAAAATCTTCATAATAGCTGTAACAGTCCGTCCGCACTCTTCAAAAATTTGCCTTTGAAGGCCTAATCGAGCTAACTGTCAAAAAGTGAGTCAAAAACTCATTTTAGAACCTGTACACACGTCTCATAATAAGATATGGACGTAGAGGCAAACAAATATATAATAAGCGATGGGAGGAAGTTTAGAAAAAGTGGCGCATTGTTCATCCTTTGCGACACCAAATAGGATCAGCCGGGCAGTGTGTCTAATCTCTAAAGTTGCTTTTGCAACTCGACATAAGCTTCATGATCCACAATCTTTTATCGTCCTTTCGGTTATTTATCACCTACAACCTGACTGCACTTTAGCGAGTGGAGATAGCTTATGGCGAGAACAGAGAATCTAGCATCTTACATGGTATTGGAAATGGTAAAAAATGCCCGATCGAAAGTGGCGGCCGTAATCAAGCAGAAAAATAGCAACACCCTTGAAGTTTACAGCGTCTTAATGTTGTGGAAATCAATGGTAGGTAATCGAAGACCGTGGGATCATAAGCCGTTTATTAAAAAAACCTACGGCGAATGGTCACGCGACTCGGATACGAATACTCAGTTTAACTTTGATATTTGGTCCAATATACATTACGGCTATGTTGGACGCAGTGTTGGCTTCTCCGCCTGGACGCTGAAAGCAGGTGCAGGTTATGCGCAGAAAATGGCAGGTACTAACCCACCAGGTTACTGGATGCGTCGGATTGATAGTTTAGGTGATGCTGATTTTTTGGCTGCTTTTGATGACCCAAAAGATCAAGCGGCTATTGTTATCGGTATAAACCTGTGGGATCAATATAAATTAAATATTTCAACAAATAAACTTGTTTCTGCTATTCGTGCGCGGCGCTTTGAGCTACAAACAAAATAACGCTATGTTAAATAAAATTCTGGTTGGTTTTGCTGTCAGTGTTTTGCTGATAGTGTTGGGGTGCAGCGATTCATTACATCAACGGTCTTTGCTCGTTGGCTTGCAACAGCATAAAGCGCAACTTACTCCTGTGGCTGAATTATTGATTGTTGCCGGCGATGGTGCGATGATCGATTTCCGCGATAGCCCTGCGACATTTCGTCCAAACGTCATTGCTGAACAAATAACAGATGAGCAGATAGTCTATTTTAAACAGGCAAATATACATTTTGCTACTTATGACAGTTCATTCGGTGCTGTATTGTTTGAAGCCCGTGGCCGGGGTATTGGTATATCTGGCGCTTCATCAGGTTACTTATACAGGCATCAGCTTAATTCTGATATTGAGCTTGTTACTGATTTGCAACAGGCTTTTGATCGTAAAAGAGCCGCTCAAGAGCACCATAGCCCACTGGATATTAGAATGGTGCAAATGGTAGAGGGTGATTGGGGCATCTATCTTGAAACCTTTTAAGCGTGGATCCCAAAGAATCCCGCCAAAAACGGAAAGGGAAAGTACTGCTGGCCCGATGGAACTATGTACGAAGGCGACTGG
>JBCBZU010000446.1:0-2321 GCA_039815165.1 Pseudomonadota bacterium | reverse complement strand
GATCGTAAAGATAAGCCGTGCGAATATTGCCACCAGGTTCACCACCGTTGGCATCATCGGTAATAAAGGTGTTGTCAATAAACTCGTATGCCGGAGAGTATTGAGCGCTATTGGCTAACAGCTCAGAGAAAAAGTCAATCCAGAAGCGTTCATAGCCTGTCACTATGGGCAAAGGATCAACCTGAACAGTAAAATCAGGATAAGAATCTGAATAGCGAGAGGCCTCCATCGCGTAGCGGCACAGGTCGTTTAAATTGCAGTTTGTCATAGCATCTGTAATATCGTACAACCGGGCATAACGAGAGAGCGCCGCCACTCTGGACTGCATTCTTTCACCATCCTCTCCAATCATTTGCAACCAGTCACGGGTTTTGTTATCGAGATCTTTTGCATTTTCCAAAATTAATCTGGAAAAACCTACAGAAATACGCAGAGCCCCGCCCATATCATGGGAAACCGTGCGCAGCACTTGTTGTAAATAGGTTTCATCCACGGTCATATGTTTATACTCTTAGCGTTTATCCCGCTATTTTGGATTTTGGCAATTGAACATGAAACTGACTGCCGTTGCAACCATCAGATTCAACCCAAATTTTACCCTGGTGATTCTCAACCACTTTTTTACAGATCGCCAAACCAATTCCCGAACCAGAATATTCATTTTTATTGACCAAACGATTAAACACATCGAATATACGCTCATGATAACGCTTATCGATACCAATACCGTTATCTGCAATAGTCAATTGCCAATACTGTTTTTGTTCGGCGATAGTTAAAACAACTTTGGGTACTTCACTTTTATTGTACTTGATGCCATTGACGAGCAAATTAGTGATTAACTGTAGCATTTGTGATTCAACAACATAGATTTCTATATCACCGCTCTCACATAAAAAAACCGCGCCCTTCTCTTCAAGCAAAATAGCAATATTGGCTTTAACCTTGTCCGCCAAGGTCGCTATGTTTACCCATTTTTTATGAGTATCCGTTTTCCCCAGGCGGCTGTATTCTAATATATCGCGGATTAAATCTTTAGCATTATTAGCACCAAGGTGGATAAAGTTCAGGTATTTGGATGTCTTTTCATCGATGCTGTCAGATAAGTGTTGCTGCAATAGTTCTGAAAAGCTCAACACCATTCGGACTGGCTCCTGAAGATCGTGGGAACAACTGTAGGCAAAGCGCTCTAAATCAGAATTTGATTGCATTAATTGATTGATTAAGGTTTCAATTCTATCGCGGGATTGTCTCTCTGTAGTAACGTCTCGAATAAAACCGCTATAAATATTTCGGCCCGACAAATTAATCAAGCTGAGTGATAAATTTGCAGTGAAGATATGCCCATCTACACAGCGTGCGGCAAGGTCTGATTCATTAACTATGGTAAAACTTTCTCCCTCTGCAGAAACCGCACGTCGAGTATGAGTGGAAAACAATGCATCGCTCTCTGGGAAGAAGTGGTTAATTGATATATCCATAGCGTTTTCTGAGGTCGTATGGAAAATTCGCTCGCACACATTATTAAAAGAGAGTATTTTGCCTTTAAGATCAACCGTAAATAAACCAACCATGGCATTATCAACAATAGTGGATAGCATTTTTTCACGATCTGCCAAATCTATTTGTACTGTTTCTTTCTCCATCAGTTCACTTCGAAAATAATCGAGAGAGCGTGCCATACGCGCCACTTCATCACTGCCGGATGTGTCAATTTCAAACCCATATTCACCATCGGCAATGGCGTTGGTATTGTTTGCCAAGAGTAAAATCCGGTCGGTAATATGCGGTTTGACAAAAAACTGATAAAAAATAAAGCAGACGATTACTGCTATCAATGCAGCAATCAATAAAATCCATTTTGAATTTTCCATTAGCGTCAGCAAGTCACTGGCATCCCTATCCAAGCGACTATTGGATTGATTCAGCAGGTTCCTGTAAATATCGCTTAGCTGCTGACTTAGCTGAATATTTCTTTCTCTATAGCCTTCGAGCAAGCCAACAAATGCTGATTTGTTGATTGCCAGCACAAATAAGCCTTGATCATTGACGACTTGTTGATTTAAGGCATCCAAATAAGTAGATAACTGCTGCTGATAATTATTTTCCAACTCCAGGAAAAGAGTCGCTATTTTTCGAATTTTCTGGCGATAGAGATCTTCTTGTCGTTCGATTTCTCTTGCATCAGAATACACTCGCAACTCATCGACGACAAGCTTCATATTTTGCAAGATAAACCTTAATTCCTGAATGCCTGCCAATTGAAAATATAAGAATTTCCCTTGCTTATCGGTAAGATTGGCGATGCGCAGCGATATATC
>JBCBZU010000275.1:0-3792 GCA_039815165.1 Pseudomonadota bacterium | reverse complement strand
GGAGTTTATAGGTAATAAATGACCGATTGAGTACATTTTTAACGCCGCATAAGAGCAAAATGGCTTTCGTGCAAAGGTCTCATAATGTTTTGATTTTAAATATCGCTTTCAATAAGCGTAGATACTAATTTCAGAAATGGAAACTTAAGCTCATTAATTTTTGGCTAATATTGGTCTTGAAAGTTTGATCAAAGCAAGGTTGTGCTTAGTGTATAAACTCATCCACTACTTTATCCATAAGATGGATAAGCGTTTCACCAAGCCTGGTATCCAAAGCATCTTGATGAGGGGGCGCAAATTGTCCCGTATCGTTATCAAAATATTGGCCGTCTGCCTGCTCAAAGTCTGCTGACAAAGCTGCTCTCACAAGGATATCCGCACCTTTACCAACATCACCACCCGCAAGTCCGAAGCCTTCTTTCACCATCTTAGTGGCCAGTAGTGAACCAGGATTAACCGCAGCAACCATCGGGCCATCCTGTTTTAGTTTAAGCCCTAACATATATGACCACAGGGCAATCGCCAACTTGCTTTGGGCGTAAGCATCCATATCCGATAAGCGGGTTCTACCCAGTAACGCATCGGTATTGAGGGGTGCTTGCGCAGCGGACGATAAGTTGATGACACGTGACTGCTGATTAAGTAGCGGTAATAATTGCCGGGTCAGATAGTAAGGCGCAATGGTATTGACAACAAAGCGTACATCCAAGCCTTCAGCGCTAGTGGGCGAATCGGTCTTTAATACCCCTGCATTATTGATAAGCACATCCATGTGTTTGTGTTTTGAACAAATATCGTTCGTCAATAAGGGCAGATTCTTAATCAAGGATAAATCGCACGGGTAACTTTCAATAGTGCTTTTGGGGTTTAATTCAATCAGCATTTGCTGGGTATTGTTTAACTTGGTTGGATTACGGCCATGAAGGCATAGATGGTGGCCTTGTTGGGTAAATAACTTAGCGGCCTCCAGTCCAATGCCATCGGTCGCACCGGTTATCAATATTTTTTTTATCGTCATCTTAAAACCCTTCCAGTACCAGTTTGCCAATGGATTTTCCGGATTCCAACTCCGCGTGTGCAGTTTTCAGATTGTCGGCATTAATAAGCCCTAAATGTTTGCCAATCGTGCTTTGTACATACCCTTGATCGACCAGTTCTGCAACAGTGTTTAATAACTTACCTTGTGCATCCATATCGTGGGCCTTAAACATCGAGCGCGCATACATAAACTCGATATGCAGGGATAAGCTTTTGGGTTTCATTTTCATTACATCAAGAGGCGACTGAGGATCGTCAATCATGGCGATTTTGCCAAAGGGAGCCAGCAGATTAATGTAAGTCTCAAAATAACGGTCGGTATTGTTAAGGCTGGCTACGTGAGTGATTGGACCAACACCTAAGGCTTCTATCTGTGGTTCCAGTGCTTTGGTGTGATCGACCACGTGATCAGCGCCAAGCTTTTTAACCCATTGCTGCGAGCTTTGCCTTGACGCGCTTGCAATAATCATTGCACCAGTGACAGCCTTGGCAATTTGCAACAAAATTGAGCCTACGCCGCCGGCGGCCCCAATAACAAGTATGCGCTCATCTGAGCCTGTATTTGAGTCTGGTACTCGGCGCCTAATCAACAAATGCTCAAATAACATTTCCCAGGCAGTAATGGCTGTTAGGGGCAGGGCGGCGGCCTCGGCATCCGTCAAGCGCTTGGGTTTATGGCCGACCAGCCGCTCATCCACTAACTGATATTCCGCATTGGTGCCTTGGCGATTCAAATCGCCCGCATAAAAGACCTTATCACCGGGTTTAAACAGGCTCGCCTCCTCGCCAACGGCAACGACTTCACCCACCGCATCCCAGCCCAGTACCTTATATTCTCCTGGATCTGGCGCAATCCGCTGGCGGATCTTGGTATCCACAGGGTTAACGGCAATAGCCAGGACCTTCACCAGTAAGTTGCGACCACTGGCCCTTGGTTGTGGTAACTCAATATTGATCAATGAATTAGCATCAGAAATGGGAAGGGAATCGGTATAGGCAATTGCTTTCATGGTCTTGTTCCAGATGTTTAGGCTAAGGTAGGTCATTTTAATACTTGCGGGTAAGGTTTAATACAGCATACTCACTAAAAATTGGCGTTTTTTTGCCAGTGCCTGCGGTAGCGCTTGCTGCATTATTATCGAACAGTCATCGAGGCTGATTTTTCCTTAGACAGACCAGTGAGTGCTATGCATAAAACCGCTCAATAGTAGCCAATTCCGCTGCATCTCTCACCGCTGAGAATGTTACCCATACGATGGGTAACAGCCAAGATCTTTATCACAAAAATGTAAAGCTTTTTGCTAAAACTATTTTTATTTTTTTTGCCTTAAAATTTTAAGCCTAATGATCTAAATAAATTAAAGTTATATGTAAATTTGCCTATCAACTTTCATACAAGCCAAGGCTCTATTTTATTGACAAATAACATATGTCCAACTTAACTGGAGAGATAAATAGCCTCACTTTAGAGATTTGAAATCCGGTTACTCACCAGGCTAAATAAGTGATGACCGAATACACTCTAATGAGTTTATTCAAAGAATTTTGATGCCGTAAATTATTTGCTAATTTAGCAACTTGTTAGTTATTGCCTATTGAAGGAGAAGTACTTTATGAAGCCTTTATACACTTTTTGCAGTTTCTTGCGCTATCTTATACCGTTTTTGATATTTACGGTGACTGTCCAAGCACAAACCTTATCCTTTGCGCCCGTACCCCAAGGTACTCAAGAGCAGGTAAAAAACCAATGGCAACCCGTCGTCGATAAGCTCAATTCCACAACTGGATTGTCCATTCAGCTCACCGTTGCAAAAAGTATTACCGACCATTCCGAGCGTTTGGGCAAAGGCGAGTTTGACCTGGCATATGCCAACCCCGCTATTTACGTGGCGGTTGAAGAAAAGGGCGGTTATAAGGCTTTTGCAAAACAGAGTAATAAAATGTTGCAGGGCGTTATCGTCGTGCGTAATGACAGCCCAGCCAAGGATCTGGCAGATGTGGCAGATGAAATTATTGCAACCCCCGACCCCGCTGCTTTCGGGGCATCCATCTTACCATTAAAAACCTTTGAACAGGCTGGTGTTGATGTGTTCCCTGAGTATTATGGTTCGCATACAGCGGCTTATATGAAAGTTCACTCTGGTGAGATTGCGGTTAGCGGTGGTGTCAATCGTACGTTTAATGCCTTACCGGCTGATATACGAAAAGATTTACGTATCTTAAAAACCACCGACCAGTTTAAACCTCATCCGTTTGTCGCTAGTAACAGGTTATCGGGTGATACTGTTGATAAGATTGGCAAGGCTCTGGCGGCTATTACCTCCGATCAAGCACTGCGTAAAACCATGAAATTTAATCACCCAGTGGTACAAGCAGATCCCGACAATTGGGATGATGTACGTAGTTTAGGCATACGTATAGATACAGTAGAGTAGCTTGCGTGAAAAAACAGTGAGTGCTTAAAGCCACAGTTCATGGCTTAGCGTTACCACACTGTGAAAATGGTTTCTTACAGTAAACTGTTGATGGCTATTTTGCTCACGTTTAGCACCTGTTTATAGGCGGGCACTAACTAAGATAAGCCCTGATGCTTAGAAGTGTCCTTAAGATTCATGTTCAAATACATAGCATTGACTAAAAAGCATTGATTAAGAAGCATTGACCAAAATGAAATTATCGATACGATTGTGCATGTTTTTAATTGCACTGCTACCCATAGCGGGCCTGGTGGTTGTGACTGCTTTTGGGACCATC
>JBCBZU010000347.1:0-3036 GCA_039815165.1 Pseudomonadota bacterium | reverse complement strand
TTTTCAAGTGCCCCGTTAGTATAGCAGTGAATGATAGAGCTTAATCCAATGCCGACATCGCCTTTGCCACATCGAGCATCCGCAGGGAAAACGCCCATTCGTTATCATACCAACTCATTATTTTGAGTTGTTTACCCACAATCACCGTATGATTGATATCCACAATACTGGAAGCGGTATAACGCTTAAAGTCCACAGAAACCAGAGGCTTGTGATTGTACGCAAGCACCCCCTTGAGTTCACCTTCTGCTGCCTGTTTAATCTTTTCATGGATATCATCTATGGCTAAAAAGCGTTGCGGTACCACATAAAGATCCACCAGCGATACATTGATTGTCGGCACTCGAATGGCCATGCCATGGAGCTTACCGTCCAATTCGGGCAGTACCAGGCCGACGGCTTTTGCCGCTCCGGTTCGGGTGGGAATCATCGATTGGGTCGCCGAGCGTGATCGATAAAAATCACCGGTGACTTTATCGATTAGGTTTTGATCGTTGGTATAGGAATGAATGGTCGTCATCATGCCGGATTCTATACCCAGAGCCTCGTGGAGAACTTTTAACAGCGGGGCAAGGCAGTTAGTGGTGCAGGATGCATTCGACACAATGCGATGGTCTTGTTTCAAGGTGTGGTGGTTAACGCCATAGACAATGGTGTTATCTGCATGAGTGCAGGGCTGGCTGACTAATACCCGGTTGGCGCCCGCTTGCAGGTGTTGGCTGGCCAATTCCCTGCTGGCGAAGTGCCCGCTACACTCCAGGCATATATCGATATCCAACTTGCCCCAGGGTAACTGTGTTGCATCTACACAGGAGTATAAATCAATGGACTGACCGGCTATCTGCAGGCTTTCACCTTCGAGACTGATCTCATGCTGGAAGGGCCCCAGGGTGGAGTCATACTGAGTCAAGTGACACATCAAGGCCTTATCCGTTAAGTCATTAATTGCAACCACTTGAAACTCGTCCTGCAAGCCTTGCTCATAAATTGCTCTAAAAATACAGCGGCCGATTCGACCATAGCCATTAATTGCGATACGCATATACTTACCTCATAAAAAAAAGGGCCCAACAAGTATAGTTGGAATTTAGCGGCCTGGCATTTACTGGGATGTGATAAGAAAACAACAGCTTGGCTTTATTTCGCTCTCAGCCTCCCTAATGCGGCCATACCCGCTACTGCCGACTGCCATTCATTATAGATCCTTGCTATGAACTTAATATCCCTATTTAATTTCCCTAATACGGTATAGTTAATTTACTCTGCTATTCACTAAACGTTAGAATAGTTCGCTAGCACGCAAGTACTCTAACAATAATCGAAAAAAACCATAAGGAGACTATAGGATGCGAATTGGCGTACCCAAAGAAATATTCCCAGGCGAACGCCGTGTTGCCACCACCCCAGCAGCGGCTCAACAACTGCAAAAGCTGGGCTATTCCGTGGCAATCGAAACCGGGGCTGGGGCAGCGGCCAAACTGCAAGACAGTGAATATAGTGCCGCAAATGTTGATATTGTCAATTCCGCAGAGGCTCTGTGGACAAGCTCGGATATTATTCTCAAAGTCCGTGCCCCGGAAGATCATGAAATCGACTATCTGCGGGAAGGGCAAACCCTAATTTGCTTTTTAACACCGGCTCAAAACCCAGAGCGATTGGAAAAATTATCCAGTAAAAAAGTCAATGCCCTGGCAATGGAAAGCATCCCCCGCCTATCGCGCTCACAAAAAATGGATGCCTTAAGTTCCATGGCCAATATTGGCGGCTATCGGGCCATTATCGAGGCCGCCCAGCATTTTGGCCGCTTTTTTACCGGCCAAATTACCGCCGCCGGTAAAGTGCCGCCGGCTAAAGTCTTGGTTATTGGGGCCGGGGTGGCGGGCCTTGCCGCTATTGGTACCGCAAAAAGTATGGGCGCCATTGTGCGCGCGTTTGATACCCGCCCCGAAGTCAAAGAACAGGTCGAGAGTATGGATGCAGAATTCCTGATGCTGGAGTTTGAAGAAGACGGCAGTGGTGAAGGTGGCTATGCCAAAACCATGAGTAAAGAATTTATCGATGCGGAAATGGCGCTCTTTGCCGAACAGGCAAAAGAAGTCGATATTATCGTTACCACTGCGCTTATCCCCGGCAAACCTGCCCCTGAATTAATCACCGAGGACATGGTGAAATCCATGAGTGAAGGCAGCGTGATTGTCGACCTGGCCGCCGCAATGGGCGGCAACTGCAAATTGTCTGAGGCTGACAAAGTGGTGGTTAAACACGGCGTGAATATTATTGGGTACACCGACCTCCCCAGCCGTTTGCCCACGCAAGCCAGCCAACTCTATGCCACAAACCTGCGTCATCTGCTCAGCGATATGACCCCTGAAAAAAATGGCGAACTGATTATCGATTTCGACGATGAAGTCATTCGGGGTGCGACCGCAGTCAAAGCAGGTGAGATTACCTTTCCACCCCCAGCACCTCAATTAGCGGCTGCGCCCAGCAAAAAACCTCAGCCCACAACAGTGGCAACAGCCCCGGCAAAAACCGACAAGTCCAGCTCAGCATGGATACCCATGGCCATTGGCGGCTTGGCCTTACTCGGCCTGGGAAGCGTTGCCCCGGCATCGTTTATGGCTCACTTTACCGTGTTTGTGCTGGCGTGCTTTGTGGGTTACATGGTGATATGGAACGTTACTCCATCTCTGCATACGCCTTTAATGAGTGTCACCAATGCCATTAGCAGCATTATTATTATCGGTGCGCTGCTGCAAGTGTCGTCGCCCGACCCTTGGGTAATGTGGCTGGCAGGCATTGCCATTCTGGTGACCAGCATTAACATTTTTGGCGGCTTTGCGGTCACCCAACGAATGTTAAGTATGTTTAGGAAGTAGCGGCAAGAAATATAATCCTAAAAACCGCAGTTGAACACAGAATTTGGGCTGAGAGATAAGGCCGCAAGACAAGGCGTCGCTCGCCGGCAATGGCCGTAGCCCTTGCCAAGAGTGACAACGCCGTATTGCGGCCTTAGATCCAGCCCAAATCTGTGTA
>JBCBZU010000229.1:0-4458 GCA_039815165.1 Pseudomonadota bacterium | reverse complement strand
TTGGGCTGGATCTAAGGCCGCAATACGGCGTTGTCACTCTTGGCTCTCTGTTAAAAAAGGCTACGGCCATTGCCGGCGAGCGACGCCTTGTCTTGCGGCCTTATCTCTCAGCCCAAATTCTGTGTTCAACTGCGGTTTTTTAGGTTAAAGGATTTAATAGTCCACACCTTGCCGGGCTTTAATACCGGCTTTAAAGGCGTGCTTGACTTCTCTGACCTCTGATACGGTATCCATTACTTGTTGCAAGCCCGAACCGCCACCACGGCCAGTGACAATCACACTTTGTTCTCTGGGGCGATTGGCAAGGGCGGATAGGATCATCTCTTCATTCAAATAGTTAAAGGCTATCATATAGGTCAATTCATCCAATACCACCAAGTCATAGACATCACTTTGCAGCATAGGCATCGCCTCGGCCCAGGTTGATTCTGCCGCAGCAATATCGCCGCTGCGGTCTTGGGTATTCCAGGTAAAGCCTGTGCCCATTTGATAAAAGGTGACTTGCGGGCAGTGATCCCGAAGATACAGCTCTTCTCCTGAGAGTTGTTCTCCCTTGATAAACTGAACCACACCGACCTTTTGACCGTAGCCCAAAGCACGCATCACCATACCAAAGGCGGAGCTGGACTTTCCCTTGCCGTTACCGGTTAATAAAATCGCAATGCCGCGCTCAGTGGATGCCGCTTCAATACTGGCGTCGACTTTGGCTTTTTGCTTTTCCATTGCGATTTTGTGTTTTTGGTTTTTGCGGGTATCTTGTTGTTCACTCATGGGAATAAGGACTCAAAGCATGTAGCGAAGGCCGACATTAAATGATCTTTCCGCAGCATTAAAGTTCGTCACTTCCTGGTACTCTTTGTCAAAAAGATTTTTTACTCCGGCCGACATCATCAGGTTTTTATTTATATCATACACCGCATGGATATCGACAAGACTGTAATCATCTAGGTCAACTTGGTTACGATCCACGGCATCGTTGGAGAGTCGCAAATTTGCGGTTACTGTCAAGTCATTATCGAGGCCAAAGTAGTGAATGCCCAGGTTGGCGAGATGTCTGGGCCTGCGTGCGCGCTGGTCACCATTACGGTCTTTTGTGTCGTTATACGTATAATTGGAGTAGAGCTGCCACGACAACGATAGAGGAATATCTACATCCAATTCCACTCCCCTGGACTGTGTTTCACCGGTTTCCTGAACATACAGAAAGGGTGACAGGTCGAAGAATATCTCATCTTCAATACTTTGGTCAAAATAAGTCGCTGAGAACACTGAGCCGTTGGCGAGTGTCAGATCGATACCAATATCGTGGCCCTCGCTGGTTTCCTCTTGCAGTTCATCGCCACCATTATCTCGGTTATAAGCAATCTCAGATAGACTGGGAGCTCTGAACCCTGTACCGTAGCTGGCGCGGTATTTAATACTGTGATTACCTACAATATTTTGTATATAGGCAAGGGACAGACGTTCACTGGTGTACTTGCCGAAATCATCATTATCGTCCTGACGAACACCTGCACTTAAAAATAGTGTCTCGTAGAGGGCAATTTTATATTCCAGATAGGCACCTAACTGATCGCGATCTTGAGTGATGCCGGAATTGCTGGTCACTTCTTCACCCTCTAAATCCAATCCATAGACTAAACGAGAGTAACCATGGGATAGGCTGCCCCAATACTCCAGGCGCGATATATCGCCATTGGTATCAAAACTTGTGGAACCGTCGGCAAAATTTTCCCGTGCAATATCGGTATAGGCGTAGGCAAGATGTTGACCAAAGACCTGCCCTTCATAATCAAAAGAGAGCTTGCTTGTGGTTTGCTGATAGTCAGCGACGCAATTATCTGAGCCGAAACACCTGTCAAATTCACTTTCACTGTCTATATCGCGAACAACTAACTGTAGGCGCGCATCATCGAACAGTGTGAGGCCAAACTTTCCGTGTAAGGTGGTATTGTCATAGGCATCCTTATCTTCTGTTGTATCATCCGATCTTGTATTAAAACCGTCTGTGGACGAGTCGCCGACACTGAGAAAATAATCAAAGCGCCCATTTCCGCCATAGGTGTTGG
The DNA here is from genome assembly GCA_039815165.1 of Pseudomonadota bacterium. Classification (GTDB taxonomy): domain Bacteria; phylum Pseudomonadota; class Gammaproteobacteria; order Pseudomonadales; family Cellvibrionaceae; genus CANLBN01. The sequence continues at coordinate 2,389 of JBCBZU010000229.1, read as the reverse complement.
CGTTAATGCGCTGTGTATCAAAACTTTCTCTTTGCAGTCTAACGCTCGCGTTGGTAGAGTCGGCGCCTTTAGCGGTAATAATATTGACAATACCCCCGGCATCCGCTCCGTAAATAAAGCCTTGCGGTCCACGAAGGATTTCAATTCTTTCAATATCATTGTTTAGTAGCATGTGCTGGATTTTTGGACCAACCTGGGTGCCGGTGGGGTCTGAAATATCCACTCCATCAATCATGACCAGTGTGCGATAGCCCTCTTCACCACGAATTCTAAGGGCAGTTGCTTTGCCCTCCCCCCCCGAATTACTGACACCAACAGCGGCAACCGTTCGCAACAATTCAGACACAGTGCTATAGCCAGACGCCTCAATATCTTCTTTGGTCAATACTGTTACAGAGGTAGCGACTTCATCGATTGATTCCGCAATACGGGAAGAGGTAATAACAATGGTGGTTTGTTCTTCTGCCACAAGTTCGACGGACAGTAATAATGAGAGTAATACAACAGATAAGACTATTTTTTTCATTAGCGCTCAATAACTTTATAAGAAATTAAAAGAGGCGATTGAAGGAGGATTCAAGGATGCGATGGAACGGCCGCAACACAGCAGCGTTGCGGCTGGAAAAGATTTGTTATTTCCGACACCTTGGATGGTAGCCCTCCGCTCCATCGTGCGATTCGCTTTGGGCCGGTATCGGGCTTAAGTCACTATTCACATCATGTTATGTCATGTGCCAGTATCTATCCATAAACAAAGGCTCTGACCATAAACAAAGGCTCTGACCATAAACAAATGCTCTGAATGAGCAATTTGAACGCTAACAGTCAAGCATTTACAGCAAAGACCAATTGTTACAGTGTTTTAACTGTAAGCTGTTCACGACAATCGTTTATGGACGGACACTCACTAGAAATAGTCACTCTTACCGTTGCGGGGGCAGCGCTGGTTTTACACCGAGCTTCCCGTTTACCCTATGCAATTAATAAAAGGCATCAATAAAAGTCATCAATAAAAGCTGTCGACAAGAGCCGTCAACAAAAGCCATTAATAAAAAACATTTGAGCAATTATTAATCATAGGCACCCAAGGCGAGCTTAGTGTATCAGGACTTTTATAAAAGTCCATCGAATCCATACACTAAGGCGGGCAAAAACCAAGTAGAGATAGACATAGGTGCGACTAAAAAATATAAGAAATAACCGACTCAATATGCTCTTGATAGAAGCCTTTATTTTTTAGATAACGTGCCTGTTGGGTAATTTCATTTAGGTCATTAGAGTCCACATCACCAAAGCGCTTTTCTTTCAATAGTTTGACTTGATCAAACCAGTTAATTGCCAGCTTATCCATAAGCGCCAGGGTTAAACTGTCACAAATGCCTTTGCCACGCAGGGCAATTTTGATTTTAAGGGGCCCATCACCAGAATCGACGCGAGAGCGAATATAACACTCGGCAAAACGTTCATCACTCTGATAATTATCTTCCTGTAATTTATCTAAAACATCGTTAATAAGATAAGATTGATAACCCTTGCTAATGAGTCGTTGGTATAGCTCCAGGCGCGAATAGTCCCGCCGACTCAGATAGCCGAGAGCGGTATTTTCGATAGCCTGCAAAGGGTTTTCGCTATTTTTTATAGGAAAAGCCACGGTATTTGTGCCAGAAGATATCAGTGCATTCATCGGTATAGACCTTAAGCATCGGTCGCTATATCCACCACGTTGGCAGTATTGTCGGCGGTGGTTTCGGGAAGTAGCTGAACGCGAATAGCCGCTTCTAATTCTGCGGCCAGTTCCGGTCTTTCCCTCAAATATTTGACCACATTGTTTTTGCCCTGACCGATCTTCTCGCCCTTATAGCTGTACCAGGCACCGGCTTTATCAATCATTTCCAGTTTGACACCATAATCGATAATTTCACCCAGGCGATTAATGCCCTCACCATACATAATTTGGAATTCAGTTTGCTTAAAGGGAGGCGCTACTTTATTTTTTACTACCTTAACTCGGGTTTCTGAACCGGTGACTTCATCACCGTCTTTTACCGCGCCGATTCGACGAATATCCAGGCGTACAGAAGAATAAAACTTAAGTGCATTGCCGCCGGTGGTGGTTTCGGGATTGCCAAACATTACCCCGATCTTCATACGAATTTGGTTGATAAAGATGGCCAGACAGTTGGCATTTTTAATATTGCCGGTAATTTTACGCAGGGCCTGGGACATCAGGCGTGCCTGCAAACCCACGTGGTGATCGCCCATTTCCCCTTCAATCTCTGCTTTGGGCGTTAAGGCGGCAACTGAATCAACCACCAGGACGTCGACCGCGCCAGAGCGCACTAGCATATCCGCCACTTCCAGCGCCTGCTCACCCGTATCCGGCTGGGAT